>JBOHOM010000249.1:0-3255 GCA_050731075.1 Nitrospiraceae bacterium | reverse complement strand
ACCACGCGCTGAACACCGCTGCAGCCGCAGCCTTCGCCCAGGTGTTGTATCCGGTGACGGGATGGGGACCCTGGCCGCTCGTGGCCGTGATCGGATTCTCGAGGGTCTACGTGGGCGGGCATTACGTGAGCGACGTGCTGGGAGGGTGGATCATCGGCGGGTCCCTCGGCGCCGGGGCGGCCCTGCTGCTCCGCCGCTGGAAGCCCTTCCAATCTACCCGGCGGACCAGCTAACCCTCTTCAGAAAAAACTCATTGGACCGCGTGAACATACTCGCGGGTCCTGTCGCGGCGAGCACCCCGGGGACCCGTTGCTCCGGAGTTGCAACGGGTGAAACCTCGCTCGGACCCGGCCGCCTCACCATCTCGGCGGCGCGCGCAAACGTGATGCTCGTTATTCCTCGCATCGCGCGCCCCATCCCCCCGTGGGGGTCGCTTCAGGGTTTCGCGATGCGCGGGTGTGTGGTGCCTGTGCTCGTTGTTAGCCGGATTGCTCCTCGCCCCTTTCCGGGTACCCGTTGCCTGGCTTCGTGCAATGGGTGATGGCAGCGGGGGACCCGATCGCCACGCCACCCGCTGGCATGCGCTCGGGGGATAGCGGTTTTTTCGGATTAGGGCTAATCCCTGTACTCGGGTCAGAACGGGATGAGTCGATCCGGACTGGTCACGTCGGTGTGGTCGGAGCTGGCAATGGCGTGCGACCGCGGCGTGCTCATGTGTTGTCCTCCTGCTGCTGGGAGCAACGCGCGGTGCAGGTTTGCTTGGGGACCTTGATCTGATGAGTGCCCTTGGGCAGATACTCTTTCCTGATTTCCGGGTTCAGCAATTTGAGTTCCAGAAAATAGGTCCCGAATTCCTCGGCAATGGAGGTCAGGTGTCGCCGGGGCTCCGTGATCTCCACCGTGACCGTCTCGGTCTCCAACGGTTGGTACAGGTCACTCTCGGTCAGGCCGAGGTACTTTTCCGGCTGTGAGTAGATCTCCTTGGCCGCGATGATGCGGGGGACGTAGTACATGGTTTCCCGCACATGGTGGAGCTTCCAATAGTCGTTGATCTTTTGTTCTTTCAGCAATTTCTTGATCCGATATTCTCCGGCATTGTAGGAGGCCATCGCCAGGAACCAGTCATCCATCTCTTCCTGCAGTTGACGGAGATGCTTGATCGCAGCATCTGTGGACATTTCCAGGTTGCGACGCTCGTCGCGCCACTGATCGGTGCGCAGCTTGTACTGTTTGCCGGTGGAACGGATGAACTGCCAGGGGCCGGAGGCCCTCGCGCGGGAATAGGCCGCCGAAATGCATTTGCTCTCCACCAGCAGCATGTATTTCAGGTCGTCCGGCAGGCCGGCCTCGGCCAACTGTTTTTCGACGGGTGGGAAGCATCGACCAGTTCGTTTGGCGAGGATGATGCTGTCACCCTCATCGGCCAGGAACTGGTAAAACTCGTATTCGATGCGTTCGCGCACGTCCCAATTATCCAGCGGCACCGGCTGACCGGCAAAAGTAAGTGTGTCGGGGAGCCTGAACGAGCTGAGAAACGCGTGTGTCCGTGTCGTCTGGATCGGCGGCGGAGGCACCGGGAAATCCTCCGGCTGCTGAAACGAGGACTCCCCGGCCAGAGTGACGATCCCCAGACTGATGGCCGCCAGGGAATACCACCGTCGGTCTTTGATTCTTCGGCCCAAGCGATCTCCTCAGGACGTTCTGTGTGTGCCAACCCGCAGGCCGCCTGTGACAATGCTAGCATGAGGGGGGTCAACCGCCAAGACTTTCTCGACCCGCATCCGGACCGTTTTGACCATCGTTCGACCCCCTCACCTGACCAAGCCGCACGGGATCCACTGCACCTGACAACGTGAGCCTGTTGAGAGAGGAATACCTCGGGATGGATCGAGGTCAGAGAGCGATGAGCAAATAGAGGTCGTTCACGTTTGTGCCGGTGGGGCCACAGGTAATGTGGCCGTCGAGTTTTTTGAAAAATGGGTACGCGTCGTTGCCACGGAGCGCGGCTGCCATATCCAGCCCGGCGTGTGCCGCGCGGGCGACCGTCTGGCCATCCACCACTGCCCCGGCGGCGTCCGTGGGACCATCCGTCCCATCGGTTCCGAATGCGGCGATCCAGACGTTGGGTAATCCGGCGATTTCGAGCGCCGCCGCCAGCGCCATCTCCTGGGCTCGCCCACCCATACCGTGACCCCGCACAGTGACCGTCAGCTCGCCCCCGGCGATGATGCACGCGGGACGTGCGACCGGCCTTCCCGACGAGGCGATCTCACGCGCGATGGCCCCGAATTTCCTGGCGGCTTCCGTCGCTTCGCCGGTCAGTGCACTGGACAGAATCAGGGGGCGGAGCCCGGCTTGCTTCGCCGCTCGGGCCACTGCCTCCACCGCCTGGCAATTGTTTCCGATGAGCTGATTCTGGACGCGCCGGAAGAGGCGTGACCCCGGCTTCGGTGTGTCCGCATGCATTCCCCGCCGGCCATCCAGTAAGTGACTCCGTACCCGCGGGGGGACCGCCTGCCAGAGTCGATACCGGCGCAAGACCATGCAGGCATCCTCGTAGGTGGTGGGGTCCGGGGCGGTCGGGCCGGAGCCGATCGTTCCCAGGTCATCGCCGATCACATCGGATAGGATCAGGCTGACTACCCTGGCCGGCGTCGAGGCCGCGAGCCGGCCCCCTTTGATGGCAGAGAGGTGTTTGCGAACCGCGTTGATCTCCTGGATCGTCGCCCCGCTTCGCAGCATCAATCGGGTCGTCTGCTGTTTATCCCGCAGACTGAGCCCCGGTGCCGGGGCCGGCAGCAGGCTCGAGGCGCCCCCGGACAGCAGCACGAATAGCAGGTCCTTCGGGGTCAGCCTCCCTGCGAGCGCGAGCAGCCGCGCTGCCGCCCTCCGGCCGGCCTGATCGGGGACGGGATGCGCGGCCTCCACTACTTCAATCGTCTTGGTCAGGGCGCCGTGCCCATACTTCACCACCACCAGCCCCCCAACCAACCGGTCCCCGAGCGCGCCTTCGAGCGCCATCGCCATGCGCGCAGACGCCTTGCCGGCGCCCACCGCCACGACGCGTGAATACTCACGCAGGTCATAGCGCTGCCGGCCCACGTGGAGCCGGACCCCGGCCCGCCTGACGTGGCGGCCAAGGGCGTCAGCCGGGTCCACCGCGCGCAGTCCCGCCTCAAGCAGCCGAGCCAGCAGCGCGCGAACCCGAGGCTGCCTCACGCCGACATGCATCGCGGTGCTAGCCCTAAACCGAAA
>JBOHOM010000248.1:0-18468 GCA_050731075.1 Nitrospiraceae bacterium | reverse complement strand
GGCCACGGTCAGCCGCAGGCTTCCGCAGACGCTGGTGGTGCGCATCACCGAGCGCCAGGCGGCGGCCGTCCTCCGGACACCGTCGTGGGCGCTGTTACTGGACGCCGACGCCCATGCGCTCTCGGCTCTCAAGGATTCGGAAGATCCGGGGTTGCCGGTGCTGGTCGGAATTGATCCCAAGGCCTTCCTTCTGGGCACGACGCAGTCGCGCGAGGCGGCCCAGACCGGAATCAAGGTGGCCAGCCTGGTGGGGCATGCGCTGAATGACAGACCAGAGGTGGATATGGGTCATGCGGATCGCGCGGTGGCGTACATCAAGGGGCTTCGTTTTCAGTTCGGCCCCTCGTCCTTCGAGGAACAATGGGACCGGTACCGGAGGATCGAGCACGCCCTCCGCACCGGGATCGGTGTCAGGCAGGGCAAGAAGATCGCGCATTGCGCGCTTCACCCGGTTCAGGAAACCCGGCAACAGCGACCCGGCAACGGATGCCCGGAGATCGATCTGCGGTATCCAGGCAAAGTGATCGTCCGCGAGAGGGGGTGACCAGCGGTGGCGAAGAGAGATCACATCGTGGTGGGGCTGGACATCGGCACGACCAAGATTTGTGCCATTGTGGCGGAGGTGACGGAGGACGGCACGGTCAACGTGGTCGGAGTGGGGTCGAGTCCGTCCCGTGGCCTCCGCAAGGGGGTCGTGGTCAACATCGAGAGCACTGTGGAGTCCATCAAGAAAGCGGTGGAAGAGGCGGAGCTGATGGCTGCCGTCCAGATCAATTCGGTCTACACCGGCATCGCCGGCAGTCACATCGCGGGCGAGAATTCGCGCGGGGTGGTGGCCCTCAAGAAACAGGAGGTCACGCGGTTGGACGTGCAGCGCGCGGTGGATACGGCGCGGTCGGTGGCCGTGCTTCCGTCCGACAGGCGGATCCTGCATGTGCTCCCCCGTGAGTTCATGGTGGATGACCAGGACGGCATCCGTGAGCCGCTCGGGATGTCCGGCTCCAGGCTCGAGGTGGACGTGCACATCATCACGGGCGCGGTCACGTCGGCGCAGAACATCATCAAGAGCGTCAATCGGGCCGGGCTCGACGTGGTGGATATGGTGCTCCAGCCGCTGGCCTCGAGCGAAGCGGTCCTGACCCCTGAGGAGCGGGAGCTGGGGGTGGCCATGGTGGATTTAGGGGGAGGCACCACAGACCTGGCCATCTTCGCCGAGGGGAGCATCCGGCACACCGCCGTGCTCCCCATCGGCGGCCAGCACCTGACCACCGATCTGGCGATCGGCCTGCGCACACCCCAAGGCGAGGCTGAGCGACTCAAGATCCGGAAGGGGGTGGCCCTCGCCGAACTGGCGAAAGACGATGAGATGGTGGAAGTGCCTGGCGTGGGGGACCGCCCTGCGCGGACCCTGTCTCGCAAGCTTATGGCGGAGATCATCGAGCCGCGTGTGGAGGAAGTGTTTGATCTGGTGCGCCGGGAAATCATGCGCACCGGGTATGAGGGGATTCTGGCGGCCGGCGTGGTGATCACCGGCGGGACTTCGATGCTCGAAGGCATGCTCGAGGCGGCGGAACGGGTGCTGGACCTCCCCGTCCGGCGCGGCGTTCCGAACGGCGTGGGCGGGCTGCGTGACATCGTCAGCAATCCGATGTATGCGACCGGTGTCGGGTTGATTCTCTTGGCCCGTCATCATGCTGGAGAACTGGAATTGACCGGCCTGCGGGGCGGCCGGCGTGTCGGGAGGGCCCTGGGCCGAATGCGGGCGTGGATGCTGGAGTTCTTCTAAGGAAGGCGTTCAGGACTGATCGTCTGGTCTGTTTTGTCGGTTTGGTCCGTGAACGGACGAACGGATAGAACGGACTTAACGGACAAAACGAGAAGGAGGAGACGCGATGTTCTCATTTCAAGAGGACGAGATCATGCCGGCCAACATCAAGGTCATCGGTGTGGGCGGGGCCGGCTGCAACGCAGTGAACACGATGATCGGATCGAGCCTCAAGGGCGTGGAGTTCATCGCGGCCAACACCGATGTCCAGGCTCTGAGCCGGTCCCACGCCGCGTTCAAGATCCAACTCGGCCCGGAGCGGACCCGAGGTCTGGGCGCCGGCTCAAAACCGGAGGTGGGTCGAGAGGCGGCGATGGAAAGCAAAGACCGTATTCGGGAAGGCCTGGAAGGGGCCGAGATGGTGTTCGTCACCGCGGGCATGGGCGGAGGAACCGGAACCGGCGCCGCTCCGATCGTGGCCAGCATCGCGCGGGAGTTGGGCACATTGACCGTCGCGGTCGTGACCAAGCCGTTCCAGTATGAAGGCCACCGGAGGATGAGCCATGCGGAGGAAGGGCTCCGCGAGCTGCGAAAGCAGGTGGATACGCTCCTGGTGATCCCGAACCAGCGCTTGCTCGGGATCGTGGACAAAGCCACGCCGCTGCTCGAGGCCTTCAAGGTGGCCGACGACGTGTTGCGGCAGGCGATCCAGGGCATTGCCGATGTGATCACCACGGCGGGCCATGTGAACGTGGACTTCGCGGATGTCCGGACGGTGATGACCTACACCGGTCGCGCCGTGATGGGGATGGGGGTCTCCCGAGGGACGAGCCGCGCCGTCGAGGCGTCGCAGAAGGCCATCTCGAGTCCCCTCTTGGAGGACGGCAGCGTGGAGGGCGCCAGGGGGGTGCTGTTGAACATCACGGGAGGGCCGAGCCTCTCTCTCCACGAAGTGGACGAGGCGGCCTCGATCATTCGGGAGGCGGCGGATCCCCAGGCCAACATCATCGTGGGGCAGGTGATCAACCCGGACATGGGTGAGGATCTGGTGGTCACCGTGATCGCCACCGGGTTCGATCGCGAGGAGCCGAGCGGCAAGTCGCCCTCGCTCGAGAGACCGGCTTCCGCATCGGTTCGGGCCCCGCAGCCGGCGCTGGCTGGGGCGCGTGCGTCCGGAGCCGAGGCGCCGTCGAGGAATCTGGAGCGCCCCACGTTTTTGCGCCGGCTCACTGCCAGGCGCGACGGTCAGGGGCGGCTGGGACTGATTCCGGACGATGAATGGGATGTCCCCACATTTCTGAGAAAGCAGTCGGAATAAGGGGCGTGGCGCGGGAACCGGATCATGCGAGCGGGAGAGGCAGCCATGGCCGGAGCGCTCATTACGGTGCCGGCGTTCGCCGGTCGGCGGGACGGCGTGCGGCATTTCTTCGGGACCCGTCACGAACCACGCGACGTGGGTTCCCTGGGATCGGACGACGAGGCCGTGCGCTGCGTGGTGTCGGTCACGCAGGTGCATGGAACGGATGCGCTGGTCTTGGACCGTCCTGTCAGGGGTGGAGAGACGTTTGCCGGCGGGTGGGACGCGCTGCTCACGAACCAGCCCGGGGTGGTACTGACGATCAGGACGGCCGACTGCCTGCCGATGTTAGTCCACGACCCGGTGCGTCAGGTGGTGGCGGCCCTGCATGTCGGCTGGCGAGGGGCGGTGGCCGGGATCGTTTCGAAGACCCTGTCGCTGATGCACCAGCGGTTCGGATCGACGCCGGAATCCTTCCAGGTCGGAATCGGGCCGTCGGTCGGGTCATGTTGCTATGAAGTGGATGAGCCGGTCCTGAGTCGGCTTCGAGCCGGGTTCCGGGACTGGCGCTCCGTGGTCGAGGAGACCGGGCCGAATAAAGCCACGCTGGATCTGCACGCGCTGGTCCGGCGGCAGGCGGAGGCCGCCGGGGTCCAGGGGGACCGCATCCAGTCCGTCAGAGTCTGTACTGCCTGCCATCCTGATCTGTTCTACTCATACCGGCGTGAAGGGACGGTCAAGGGGACCATGATCAGCGGGATCGTGCTGACCCGCCGCAGATCACGATGATTGGTGAATGATGAATGGGGAATGGTGTAGGATAGGCGGCGGATCGAAGTCGTCAGTCAGCATGCCGCATGCATCATTGGTCCGATGGCGGACACGCTCGATTCGGATGCCATCGCGCGGAACGTCGAAACCGTCTTTGAACACATTCGGCGGGCGGCGCAGCGCGCCGGGCGTCCGGCGGACTCGATTCGCCTCATCGCGGCGACCAAGTCCGTCCCAGTGGATCGGATACGCCTCGCGATCGATGCCGGGGTGAGGATCCTGGGCGAGAGTCGGCTCCCCGAGGCGCTTCCCAAGCTGACGGCGGTCGGTCCTCGGGGCGATCTGGCCTGGCACTTCATCGGGCGCCTGCAGCGCCGGAAGGTCAAGGCCGTGGTTGGGCGGTTTCAGATGATCCATTCACTCGACAGTGTTGACCTGGCCGCGGAAATTGACCGCCGCGCGGGCGAGGCCGGGCTCTGCCAGCCGGTTCTGCTGGAAGTGAATATCGGCGGGGAGCCGAGTAAGGCGGGGTTCCTCCCTTCTGCCGTGCGTGACGCGCTGGCCGCGTTGGATGAGATGCCGAACCTCTCCGTGAGGGGGCTGATGGCGATTCCGCCGCCCGCGCCGGAGCCGGAAGCGGCCAGACCGTACTTCCGCCGGGTCTCCGAGCTGGCCCGGTCGGTGGCGCGCCCGGGCTTTCGCCGGGTCCGCCTGGAGCACCTCTCGATGGGCATGTCGCAGGATTATGCGATCGCGGTCGAAGAGGGCGCGACGATGGTGCGCGTCGGGACAGCCATCTTTGGGCCGCGCCCCGCACCCGTTGCATCCTGAGGAGCAACGGGTCCCCGGTTACGCGTGACGCGTGACGCGTTACGAGGGTGGTGGATCCAGAGCGTGAGGACAACCCGGAGGGATGGTGAAAAAGATCGCGATCATCGGGGCGGGCCAAATGGCGGAGGCACTGCTCGCGGGCCTGCTGGCCTCGAGCTCGGGCGACCCGGCTGCGTTATTCGCGACCGATTCGAGCGCCGAACGCCGCGATGTCGTCAAGCGCCGGTTCGGCATTCGTGTCGGGTCGGACAACGCCGAGGCCGCATCCTGGGCCGAGGTCGTCCTGCTCGCGGTCAAGCCGCAAGTCCTCGACACCGTCCTGGCGGGGATCGCCGCCGACCTGGCGGGCCGTCTGGTCATCTCGATCGCGGCAGGGGTGTCGATAGGACGGATTGCCCAACGGCTGCCTCACGGAGCTCGGATCGTGCGGGTCATGCCGAACGCGCCGGCGCTGGTTCGTGAAGGGATGTCCGCTCTGGTCTGTGGCCCGGGCGTGACGGAGGAGGATGCCGGCCTGGTGCGCACCTTGTTCGAGGCCGTCGGCCGGGTGGTGACGGTGGAGGAGCGCCTCATGGACGCCGTCACCGGGCTGAGCGGGAGCGGCCCGGCCTACGTGTTCATGGCGATCGAGGCCATGGCGGACGGGGGCGTGAAGATGGGCTTGTCCCGGACGGTCGCCGAACTCCTCGCCGCCCAGACCGTGCTGGGGGCGGCGCGCATGATGCTCGAAACAGGCGGGCATCCCGCACGCTTGAAGGACCGTGTGGCCTCTCCCGGAGGGACCACCATCGCGGGGCTCCATCAATTGGAGCAGGGGAGGCTCAGAGCCTGCCTCATGGCGGCGGTTGAAGCCGCCACGAAGAGGTCAGAAGAGATGGGACAGTAGTGTTTCTCGCCGGCAATGTGTTGCAAGGGGTGGCGCACGTCGCGGACTGGGTGCTGACCCTCTATATGTACGTGATCATCGCCCGCGCCCTGGTCTCGTGGGTCAACCCCGATCCGTGGAATCCGATCGTGCAGTTTCTGGAGCGGGCGACCGAGCCGGTCTTGTACCCGATCCGGCGCCGGTTCGGCTGGGCGATGGGGATCGATCTCTCACCGGTCGTCGCGATCCTCATCATCCTCTTCCTGCAGTATGCGCTCGTCCGCAATCTGTTTGATATGGCATCTCGCATGCACTGAGAGGCGACATCGATGAAGATCACGCCGCTCGACATCCGGAAAATGGTGTTTAAGGTCCGCCTGAGAGGCTATGACCGGCAGGACGTGGACCAGTTTCTGGAGGAACTGGCGCAGACCGTCGAGATGTCGAATCGCGACCACACGGTGCTGCGCGAGAAACTGGCGTCCGCCGAGCAGCAACTCGCCGAGCTGAAAAAAGCCGAGGCGACCCTCATGAACACGCTCGTCACGACGCAGGGGCTCACGGATGACCTCAAGCACGCCGCGCAGCGGGACGCCGAGCTCATCATGAAGGAAGCCGAGCTGAAGGCCGGGGAGTTGCTTCGGGAGGCACAGGCGGAACTGGCCGGCACGCAACGTGATCTGTCGGATCTGCGCAAGCAGAAGCTGATGGCGATCGAACGCCTGCGCTCGACCTTGCGGACCTTTGAACGGATGCTGGAGATCGAAGAGGGGGACGAGCAGCTCCCCGCTCCAGCCGACCGGCCCGAGAGGATCGCCGACGGCTCCAACCGCTAGTCCCCCGACCACCCTTCCCGTCGCCCCAGGATGATGAGCGCGTCTGACCCCATTACGAGCGCCATGCAGACGGCCGCGGAAACCGGGGTGTTTCCCGGAGCGGTCCTCCTCGTCAGGGTGCGCGGCCATCTGGCCTACCAGCGCGCGTTCGGCTGTGCCGCGCTCGTCCCGGAACGAGAACCGGCTTCCCTGGACACGGTGTATGACCTCGCCTCCTTGACGAAACCATTGGCCACCGCGACGGCCGTCCTGTGTCTGGTCCAGGACGGGCGACTCCGCCTGGAAGAACCGCTGCAGAACCTGCTCGGGGAGCTGAAGGGGTCGGCCCTGGGCAGCGCGACGGCCGTGCATCTCTTGAGCCACAGCTCCGGACTGCCGGCGTGGCGTCCCTTCTTCGAGCGTCTTGCCGAGCAGGATCGCACGCAGCCCGGTCTCCTCGGCAGCGCGGCGGCCAAGCACGCGGTGTTGGACCTCATCCGCCAGGAGGCGTTGGTCGCTCCTGTGGGGTCACGGAGTCTGTACAGCGATCTAGGCTTCATGCTGTTGGGACTCCTGGTCGAGCGGATCGCGGGATGTTCACTGGCCGCGTTCTGCCGGGATCGGGTGTATGCGCGGATCGGTGCGGGACCGCTGTTTTTCATCGAGACGCGCGGGACGCTGGCCGGTGAGCCGCCCGATCAATCGATTGATCTGGGGAAAGTGGCGCCGACCGAGGAAGATGCCTGGCGCGGGCGGGTCGTGCGAGCTGAGGTGCACGACGAAAACGCGTACGCGATTGGCGGGATTGCCGGCCACGCCGGCCTGTTCGGGACCGCATCCGCCGTCTTGGCGGTCTCGCACGCCTGGTTGAGGAGCTCTCTCGGGCAGGATGCCTTTCTGCCTGTTGAGCTGGTTCGGCGCTTCGTCAGCCGGCAGAACCGCCCCCCCGGGTCAAGTTGGGGACTCGGGTGGGACACACCGTCCCCCCCGTCCTCCTCAGGGACCCGGCTTTCATCCCGGGCGTTCGGGCACCTGGGGTACACAGGGACTTCGCTCTGGATTGACCCGGCCTGCGAGCTGGAGGTGGCCTTGCTGTCGAACCGGGTCCATCCTACGAGACGCAATGAGGCGATCAAGCAGTTTCGGCCGGCGATTCACGACTTGATTTATCAGGAAGTGATAGGTGGAAGCTGATAGCGAGTAGCTAGTAGCGAGCAGCTCAGAGCTGTGGGCTATTCGCTATGTGCTACTGGCTGGTGTCCGGGTAGTCGATCCAGGTTTCTTTTTCGGCGAGGTAGCGGCGGCCCTTGAAATTCGGCCTGGTCCGCATCCGCCTGAACCCGAGCTCCCGAAGCTTGTCGACCACGCTTCTAACCGCCGCGCCGACGGTGGAGTGCGTCTGACCCTCGACCGTCAAGGCCTCATACATGACCTTGGCGGCGTAGCCCTGCGCAGTCCGACTCACCAGGATGGACCGGTTGAAATACCGGTCACTGGGGTCAGTGCCCTCGATCTGGTGTCGTTCGACGACGCCTTCTTTTCTAAATGACAGCGGAAGGGTGCTCACCTCGGCCCCCGTGCAGGCGGAACTCGTTCCGACGAGCGACGGGATTATAGTCATCCCCGGCGGAGAGTGCAACCGGGCTCCGGCCTTGTTGACAACCCCTGGCCCGGTTCTTATGATGGCCCTCGCGCGCTGACGGGGAGGCAGACCAACGCGAGCAGGCCGGCTGATCCGGCACCGCCATGAATCTACCGAACAGCCTGACCATCCTCCGCATCCTGCTGATTCCTGTGTTCATCGGGTTCCTCCTGTATGAGCGGTATGAGTATTCGCTGGCCGTGCTCCTGCTGGCAGGGCTCACAGACGGGCTGGACGGCACCATCGCACGGGTGGCCAACCAGCGCACCCGGCTGGGAGCGTACCTGGACCCGTTGGCCGACAAATTGTTACTCACCTCCGGGTTTGTCACGCTGTCGGTCCTTCACCTGGTCCCTTCGTGGATCGCGATTGTGGTGGTCAGTCGGGATATGATGCTCATGACCGGCACGCTGTTGGCCCGGCTCACCGAGTCGCAACTGGATATTTCCCCGACCCTGTTAGGAAAAGGCACGACCCTGGTTCAGCTTTCCTATCTGATTCTGGTCGTGGTGCTGACGTCGCGCCAGATGGACCTCAGGCTCATCCAACCCCTGCTGTATCTCATGGTCTGCGTCACCGTCATGTCCGGCTTCCACTACCTCTACCGTGGTTTTACACGTCTCAGCACCGGCGAGGTATAGCCCGCTCGCCCGGTTCGTTCTTCGTGTGAAACCGCTTCTTTTTTCGCTGCAGTCTATTGCGATCAAAGTTGACAAGCTCAGGGTCCTCCAGTAGACTTCGCCCATAGTACTGACCTTCTAAGTCCTGGCAACTGCATGCGAAATGGGACGAGTGGGGCACGCGCACCGCTCGGCAGCCTTCGAGGACCGGATCGCTGATGGCCACATTTACCTACGTTGGTAAAACCAGGCAGGGCGCGGTCAAGAAAGGCGACCTGACCGCCAAGACCCGTGAGGAGGCGGCGGAGCAACTTCGCAAGCAGAATGTCATCGTCTCGAGCCTGCTGGAAAAAGCCCCCGAAGGCATCATGCAGCGCATGTCTCTGGGCGGCGGCGTCACCGACAAGGAAATTGCCGTCTTTACCCGCCAGTTCGCGACCATGATCAACGCCGGCCTTCCGCTCGTCCAGTGTCTGGAGATTCTGTCCACCCAGTCGGACAACAAGGTCTTCGGCAAAACGATCGCGGAGATCAAATTTGACGTGGAGAGCGGCTCGACGTTTGCCGATGCCCTGAAAAAGCATCCCACGGTCTTCGACGAGCTGTATGTGAACCTCGTCCATGCCGGTGAGGTCGGCGGTCTGCTCGACACGATCCTGGGCCGTCTGGCCAAACACATTGAAAAGGCCATGAAGCTCAAGACCCAGATCAAGGGGGCCATGGTCTACCCCGCTGCCATTATGGGTGTGGCCGTGATCGTGATCACCGTCCTGATGATCTTCGTCATTCCGATCTTTGCCCGCATGTTTCTGGAAATGTCGGGAGGCAAGGTAGGCTTGCCGTTCGCCACTCAATTGGTGATCGACATGAGCAATTTCATGAAGGACAACATCCTGTTTCTTCTGATGGGCGCGGCGGCAGTCGTGTACGCGATCAAGCGGTACTATGGGACACCCAAGGGGCGACTGGTCATGGATCGCTTTTTTCTCAAATTGCCGGTGATGGGAGATCTGATCCGAAAGGCCGCCGTGGCGAAGTTCACGCGGACGCTCGGGACCCTTATCACCAGCGGGGTGCCCATTCTGGAAGGCCTGACGATCACCTCCAAGACCGCCGGCAACAAAGTGGTGGAGGGAGCCATCCTGATGGCGCGGCAGAGCATCAGCGAAGGGAAAACGGTGGCCGAACCGCTGGCGAAAAGCGGGGTGTTCCCCAACATGGTCACCCATATGATCTCGGTCGGTGAAGCCACCGGCGCGTTGGACGCCATGCTGGGCAAGATCGCCGACTTTTATGACGACGAAGTCGACTCGGCGGTGGCGGCGCTCACCGCGCTCCTCGAACCCATGATGATGGTCTTCCTCGGAACGATCATTGGATTCATTGTAATTGCCATGTACCTGCCGATATTCAAAATGGCCGCGGCGATCCAGTAAGGTCGGCTGCGCGCATCCGGGTGCCCTGCGGCGCCATCCGTCGTCATGAAGGTCGAGAGAAGGAACACAACGCGCCGGTCATGGGTCCGTGGCGCAGCCGGCGTGGAGGCCGATGTTCGGCGGCCACGGGGGGGCCGCCGAACGGTCAGGGAGCGCGCAGAGGCCGATGGCTGATCTCAGAGTCAAGCTGCATTGGCTGATGGGGGTTCGGGTGGTAGCCGTCACGCTGCTGCTCGGGCTCTCGATCGCCTTTCAAGTCGCCAGGGGCGAACTCGTCCTCACCTTCTACGCCCTGATCGTCTTCACGTATGCGATCACGATCGCCTACGCCGTCACCATCAGGTATCTGACCGATGACCTCGCCTTGACCCGATTCGCGTACCTCCAAGTCGGCGTGGATCTGTTGCTGGAAACCTTTTTGGTGGCTACCACGGGCGCCGTCGAGAGCCCATTCTCCGTGCTGTACGTGATCACGGTGACCCTGGCCAGTCTGATCATGAGGCGCCGCGGAGGGCTGATCACCGCCGGCGTGTCGGTGATTCTGTTCGGGCTCATCACGAATTTCCAGTTGTACCATATCTTCGGGGCAAGCGGATGGCTCCCGCCCAGCCGATTGTCGGTGGTGGAAACGCTGCACACGTTCGGGGTCCATAGCCTGGCGGTCATCGCGGTGGGGTTGCTCAGCGGGGCGCTGGCGGAGTCCCTGGTCGAGAAGGAACGCGGGCTGAGACGGTTGCAGGCGTTTCACGAGAATGTCGTGGAGAGCATCAGCAGCGGGCTCTTTACGACCGATGCGTCCGGCCGGATCACCTCGTTCAACCGGGCCGCCCAGGAAATCACCGGCTACGACCTGGACAAGGTGCGCCAGCGGCCGTGGTGGGAAGTCTTCCTGTGGCAGCAGGGCGACCTGTTCGGGGCAGACCCGTCCGCCATGGCGAATCCGTACCGATTCGAGGCCCAGGGCAACCGGTCAGACGGGAGCCGTCTGGTGCTCGGCATGACGGTCTCCCCTCTGACCGAAGGCGGCGCTCAGACCGGACTGGTGGGAGTCTTTAAGGATCTCACGCAGATCCGGGACCTGGAAGATGAGATGCGGCGGAAGGAATGGCTGGCGAAGCTCGGCGAAATGTCGGCCGGCATGGCGCACGAGATCCGGAACCCTCTGGCTGCCCTGGCCGGGGCCATGCAGATGCTGCGCAAAGATCTCGCGCAGGACGAGTCCACCGCGCGCCTCCTGGACATCGCCACGCGGGAGGCCACCCGCTTGGACGCCATCGTCTCGGAGTTCCTCCTGTACGCGCGGCCGCCGGAGCTGAACCTGAAGGAGTGCGACCTGAACGCGGTCCTGACGGACACCCTGGATTTGATCCGGCACGAAGCCCAAACCCGGAAGGAGATCACGATCGAGACGCACCCCGGCCCCGGTCCCATGCTGGCCCAGGTGGATCAGGATCAGGTCAAGCAAGTGTTCTGGAATCTCGCGACGAACGCCTTCGATGCCATGCCCTCTGGGGGGCGGCTGGCCATCGTGACCTCGCGCCGGCGGGTCGGGTCAGGCGGTCGGAGCGGTGAGGTCATCGAGATCGCGTTCAGAGATACCGGGGAAGGAATCAAGAAGGAGGACCTGGACAAGATCTTTCTTCCTTTCTTCACGACCAAGCACACCGGGTCCGGCCTGGGGCTGGCCTCAGTCCACCGCATCGTGGACCTTCACGGCGGGTGGATCCGAGTCGAGAGCCAGGTGGGGAAAGGGTCGCGTTTCGTAGTCTGCCTGCCCGTCTCTCCTGAAGGCGGGCCGCGCATGTGGCACGAGGGTCCTGAACCGTGGAAAAAATCCTGATCGTCGACGACGAGCGCAGCATGCGGGATGTGCTGAGCATCATGCTCAGGCGGGGGGGCTACGGCGTCACGGTCGCCTCCGACGGAGAAGAAGCCATCGCGCACATCGATAAGGAACTCTTTGACCTCGTGATCACCGACCTCAAGATGCCGAAGGCGGGGGGGCTGGACGTCCTCAGGGCGGTGAAGGAGTCCTCGCCCGAGTCCGTCGTGCTGATCATCACGGCGTTCGCCTCCACCGAGTCGGCCGTGGAGGCGATGAAGCTGGGCGCGTACGATTACCTCACGAAACCGTTCCAGGTGGACGAGGTGCAGCTGATCGTCCGGAACGCGCTGGAGAAACGCCGGCTCTCGACCGAGAACATGCTGCTGAAGCGGGAGGGGGCCGGACCGTCGCCCACCCAGATCATCGGCGAGAGCGAGCCGATGCGGAAAGTGTTCGAGATGGTCCGCAAGGTGGCCGACACCAAGAGCAATGTGTTGATCTCCGGGGAGAGCGGGACGGGCAAGGAACTGATCGCCCGGGCCATCCATAACAACAGCGGCCGAAGCCGGCTGCCGTTTGTCACGGTGAACTGCAGCGCGATGCCGGAACCCCTCCTGGAGAGCGAGCTGTTCGGGCACATGAAGGGGGCCTTCACCGGCGCGGTCTCCAACAAGGCCGGGTTATTCGAGGTGGCCAACGGAGGCAGCATCTTTCTGGATGAGATCGGCGAGACCACCCCGACGATGCAGGTCAAACTGTTGCGAGTGATTCAGGAGCGGGAATTCCGCCGGGTCGGCGGCACGCGCGATATGAAGGTCGACGTGCGGGTCATTGCGGCCACGAACAAGGACCTGGAGAAAGCGATCGCCGATGGCAGCTTCCGGGAGGACCTCTACTACCGGCTGGACGTCATCCCGATCCAGCTGCCCCCGCTGCGCCAACGCGCGGAGGATATTCCGTTGCTGGCTCAGCACTTCCTGGAGCGGTTCGCGCGGACGGGCGGGAAACCTGCTCTGTCGCTGAGTCCGCAGGCGACGCAGCTGCTGCTGGCCCACGAGTGGAAAGGCAACGTGAGAGAGCTGGAAAATCTGATCGAGCGCGTGGTGGCCTTTGCGGCCGGCCCCCAGATCACGGAGGCGGACCTGGAGGGGTGGCTCCATCGCCCCACCGCGGCGCCCGCGACCACTCCGACCGATCTTCCACCGGACGGCGTGGATCTGGAGGCGATCATCAACTCGATCGAAAAGGACCTGCTGCTCAAAGCCTTGGAGAAGGCCAGGTGGGTCAAGAAGAAAGCGGCGACACTGCTGCGTCTGAACGCCCGCTCGTTCAGGTACCGGCTGGAAAAATACGCCATCAAAGGAGGACGGGATTGATGAAGGGGCGGGGCGGTCGGAGTGGGCCCCTGCTCGCAGAGCGCGCACTCAAGACTCATTGGTCCTGGCCTATGTAGATAGAGTGCTCGCTCGATGCGCGCAACAGGTCCCACCCCAACCACCCCGCCGGCTTCAACAATAAGAAGGGGTAGGTGCGTCGGGGGACCCGTTGCGCTTGGTTGCAACGGGCAGCGCGGGCGAAGTTTCACGAAACCCGAGCCAACTCAGTTTGCTGATTGGATGGAATAGAATTGGATGGAAAAGAAGATGACGGGGACTGAGCGCGAGGTTCGGGTCGGGGCGCCCGCGAAAGTGAACCTGATCCTCAAGGTGCTGGATCGCAGGCCTGACGGGTATCACAACATCTGGTCGCTCATGCACACGGTGGGGTTGGAAGATGAGCTTCGATTCCAACTGCGCCCACGCTCGACCGGGGTGCGGCTGCACTGCGATGACGCGGCGCTGCCGACGGACGGACGCAACCTCGTCGCCCAGGCTGCAAGCCTGGTGCTGGAGCGGGCCGGGTTGTCCGCCGATCGCGCGATGGGGCTGGAGGTCCGCCTCACCAAGCGGATTCCGGTCTCAGCCGGACTGGCCGGGGGCAGCAGTGATGCCGCCGCCACGATCGCCGGCCTGAACCGGCTGCTCGGACTCCGCTGGTCGTCGGAAGAGATGGCCCGGGTCGGCCATGCCGTGGGCAGCGATGTCCCGTTCTTTTTTTTCGCACCGAGCGCGCTGGTACGGGGACGAGGGGAGGAGGTGGCCCCCGTGACCGTGACCGGGGAGCGGTGGGTGGTCTTGGTCCATCCCGGGTTCCCGATCGAGACCCGCTGGGCGTACGAGCGCCTGGCCTCGACGCGTCAGGCGGTGCCACCGCTGCCGCCGACGCTCCGCGGCGTCGCGGGGAGGACGTCATTCTCGTGGGATGAGGTCGTGCCTCTGATGGAGAATGATTTTGAGGAGGCGCTGGCGCCAACGCATGGAGTGCTGCGGGAGATCAAGGAGGAGCTGCTCTCGGCGGGGGCCGAAGCCGCGTTGTTGTCCGGGAGCGGCGCCACCGTGTTCGGGGTCTTCCGAGACAAGGCCTCGGCGGTCCGCGCCCGGGCCTCGGTGGGCCGGGCCGGCGGGAGGCGGGCCTACGCGGTCCACACGGGCGCAGAATCCTTCCAGCGTGAGGCGCACGCCACGCCCGCATCCCCTGCGGGTCGGTTGACAAGGAACCCGCCTTTCCGATACGCTCCCCTGTCCGGCCAATCCTTCGACAGCCGGCGGAGCTGAGCGGCGGCGCGAAACGAGTCCGGTCCCCCTGGTCGCACGGAGGGTGTGATGGACAAAGAACTCAAGCTGTTTTCCGGGAACGCGAACCCGGCGTTGGCACGCGAGATTTGCGGGCATCTGGGGATCAGCCTCGGCGAGGCGACCGTCTCCTCCTTCAGTGATGGCGAGATACGCGTCAGGATCGAGGAAAACGTTCGTGGCGCGGATGTGTTCGTGACGCAGTCGTGCTGCACTCCGGTCAACACCTCGATCATCGAACTGCTGATCATGATCGACGCGTTGAAGCGGTCCTCGGCCTACCGGATCACCGCCGTCATCCCGTACTTCGGGTACGCGCGACAGGACCGGAAGGAACAG
Source organism: Nitrospiraceae bacterium (assembly GCA_050731075.1). Classification (GTDB taxonomy): domain Bacteria; phylum Nitrospirota; class Nitrospiria; order Nitrospirales; family Nitrospiraceae; genus 40CM-3-62-11. Next base: position 3,590 of record JBOHOM010000248.1, on the reverse strand, counting down.
CCGAGGGTTCCGATCTCGGCCAAGCTCATGGCGGACCTGATCACCACCGCCGGCGCCGATCGTGTGCTCACGATGGATCTCCACGCCGGGCAGATTCAGGGGTTCTTCAACATCCCGGTGGACCACCTCTACGCGACGCCCGTGCTGCTGGATTACATCAACAAGCGGGGCGCGGCCGATCTCGTGGTGGTCTCTCCGGATGCCGGCGGCGTGGAGCGCGCGCGAGCCTTCGCGAAGAGGCTGCAGGCGCAGTTGGCGATCATCGACAAACGCCGCGAGGGTCCGAACAACGCGCAGGTCATGAACATCATCGGTGATGTGGACGGACGCAACGTGTTGCTGCTCGACGACATGATCGATACCGCGGGAACGATCGTGCAGGGCGCGCAGGCCTGTGCGGAGAAGGGTGCGCGGATGGTCTGGGCAGGCTGCACGCACCCCGTTCTCTCCGGGCCGGCGCTGGAGCGACTGCAGGAGTCCTGCCTCACCGAGGTCGTCGTAACCAACACGATTCCATTGAACGGCAAAGAACAACGCTGTCCCAAGCTGCGGGTCCTGTCGGTGGCTTCGCTGCTGGGCGAGGCGATCACAAGGATCCACTCGGAAGAATCGGTCAGCTCGCTCTTCGCGTAGTCTGAAGCTAATAGCGAGTAGCTGGTAGCGAGCAGTTCAGAGTTCCAGGCTCGGTGCTACTGGCTGTTCGCTATTTGTGTATTGATTGGGGGATGTCATGAAATTCGACCTTGCAGCCGAGGTGAGAGAACGGGCAGGGAAGGGGCCGGCCCGACAATTGAGGCGTTGTGGGCGGATCCCGGCCGTTCTGTACGGGCAGGGAGAGTGCCTCCTTCTCTCCTTGGAGCCGCTCGCCGTGACCGCGATCCTTCGTGCCCATGCCGGCAGCACCGCGCTCATTTCTCTGACCGTCAACGGCGCACAGTCGAAGGCCGTCCGGACCACTCTCCTGCGCGATTTCCAGGAAGATCCGGTGACGGGAGAAATTCTCCACGTGGATCTGTTCGAGATCTCGTTGACCAAGCCGATTCGGGTGAAAGTTCCGGTGAGCGTGGTGGGCGGGGTCCCGGCGGGAGTGAAGGACGGCGGCCTGCTTCACCACAACATGCGCGAATTGTACGTGGAGTGCCTGCCGACCGCGATCCCGGAACGGATTGAAGTCGATGCCTCGGAGCTGGTGATCGGCCAGGGCATTCACGTGCGGGAACTCAATCGGATCGAGGGCGTGAAGTTTCTGGACGAGGCGGACCAGATGGTCGTGCGGGTCGCGGTGCCCATCTCGGAGGCCAAACTGGAGGCATTGTTGACCAGCGGCGCCGTGACTGAAGAAGGCAAAGAACCTGAAGTCATCGGCAAGGGCAAGGAAGAAGTGGTAGAAGGCGAAGCGGTGGACGAGAAAGGCGAGAAAGTAGCCGCGGTGGCCGAGAAGGGAGCGGCAGCCGTCGAAGCCAAGGGCGAGAAGAAAGACACCAAGGAACCAAAGGCTGAGAAGAAGGAGGCCAAGCCGGAGAAGAAGGCGCCCCAAGCGGAAAAGAGGGCACCCCAAGGGGAGAAGAGGGAGGCCAAGGAGGAGAAGAAGAAATAATCTTGCGCCTGATTGTAGGACTCGGCAACCCCGGCGAGCGCTACGCCCTCACCCGTCACAATATCGGAGTCCGCGTCCTGGAGCTCGCCGCGGCTCGATGGTCGGTGAACCTCGGGCCGGGCGGGCGTGCGCGATCCGGGAAGGGGCGCGTCGGCTCGGTTGAGGTGCGATTGTCCGCCCCTCTCACCTGGATGAACGAGACAGGGCCGGCCGTCAAGGCATTGCTGGAAGAGTTGACGCTCTCTCCCCGGGATTTGGTCGTCATCCATGACGATCTCGATCTGGAACTTGGGCGCCTCCGGATCAAGCGCAACGGCGGATCCGGTGGCCACAACGGGATCCTCTCGATCCTGACCGCTCTGGAAACCGACGAGTTCTGCCGTCTCAAGGTCGGCGTCGGACGGCCCGCTCCGGGCGAAGACCCCGCCGAGTTTGTCCTCTCACCATTCCTTCCCGAAGAGACTCCACGTATCGAAGCGGGTCTGGAACGGGCGGTCGCGGCGCTCGACGTCCTGGTTGCGGATGGGGTCGAGTCCGCCATGAATCGGTTCAACATGCGGGACGAGCCCAAGAGCGAGTTATGAGTTCTGAGTTTTGAGTTCTGAGTTTTTGGTGCTGCGGACCAACTCAACATTCACAATTCAACATTCAAAACTGGTTTGAGGAATGGGACTCTGCTGCGGAATGATCGGACTGCCGAACGTCGGGAAGACCACCGTGTTCAACGCCTTGGTCGGCGCCGGAGCGGTGGTGGCCAATTATCCCTTTTCCACCGTGGAGACCAACGTCGGGATCGCCCCGATGCCCGACCCGCGCCTGAACAAGCTGGTCGACATCTTCCGCTCGAAAAAGATGACGCCAAGCACGCTGGAGATCCGCGACATTGCCGGCCTGGTGGAAGGGGCGAGCAAGGGCGAGGGCTTGGGGAACCAGTTCCTGGCGCAGATTCGCGAGGTGGATGCCTTGATGCACATCGTCCGGTGCTTCCGGGATCCCGACGTGGTGCACGTGGGCGGCGGTGTGAATCCGCTGCACGACGTCGAGACGATCGAGACCGAATTGATGCTCGCCGATGTGGAGACCCTGGATCGCCGGAGGCAGCGGGTCGAAAAGAAGGTCAGGTCGGGCGACGCCAAGGCCGCCAAGGAATTGGCGGTCGTGCAGAAGCTGGTTGACCTGTTGAACAAGGGCGAATGGCTGGGCAATCAACCGTTCACGGCGGACGAGCGTACGATCTTGACCGAGTGCCAGTTGTTGTCGGCCAAACCGATCCTGTTTATCGCCAATGCCGCTGAGGGAGCCGGTGAGGACGATCCCCTGGTGCAGCCGGTCAAGGAGTTGGCCGAGAAGAGACGGGCGAGGCTGGTCATCCTCTATGGACAGTTGGAGGCGGAGCTCTCGACCTTGCCCGTCGAGGATCGCGCGGAGTTCATGAAGGACGCCGGCCTCACCGAGTCGGGGCTGGTCCGGCTGACGAGAACCGCCTATGACTTGCTGGGGCTGATCACGTTTTTTACGGCAGGGGAAGTCGAGTCGCGAGCCTGGGCCATCCGGAAGGGCCTCAAGGCGTCAGAAGCTGCGGGGAAGATTCACTCGGACATGGAGCGGGGATTCATCCTGGCGGAAGTGTATCACTACGATGAGCTGGTCGCCTGCGGCTCGGAGGCGAAGGTGCGCGAGAAGGGGTTGTTCCGGCTGGAGGGGCGGGACTACATCATCAAAGAGGGCGATGTGGTCTATTTCCGGTTCAACGTCTGATGGTCGTCGCCGGGGCGGTCGGCTCCGCTCCGGTGCCTGCTGACCTAGCCAATGGAGTCGGCTGGGCTGACGAAGGGCGAGCCTGCTCAGGCTCCGCGATGATGCGTTGCCCTCTGCTATGTTGCCGTCGGGTTACTGTTGGCCCCTGCGCCTTATCGGAATAGGCGGAACGGTGCAGGGACGGCCGCGCTGCTCTTCCACCCCGCGTTCCCGCTATCGCGGCAGCCTTCGAGGC
>JBOHOM010000247.1:0-5272 GCA_050731075.1 Nitrospiraceae bacterium | reverse complement strand
ACGCGGAGCCGAGGTCGTGCTGGTGAGCGGGCCCACCGCCCTTGAGGTTCCCAGGGGTGTGGACTATCTGCCGGTCTGCACGGCGGAGGAGATGGGGAAGGCGCTGATCTCCCGGTTTGCGTGGTCGACGGTGGTGATTATGGCCGCCGCCGTGGCGGACGTCCGTCCCAAACGGCCGTCGCCCGAGAAGATCAAAAAGGGGACGACGTCTCTGCAGAGGCTGGAGATGGAGCCGACCGGCGATATTCTGGAGATGCTGGCCAAGCAGAGAACCAGCCAGGTCCTGGTGGGGTTCGCGGCCGAGACCGGGCACGTCATTGCACATGCGAAGGAGAAACTGGGACGGAAAGGGCTTGATCTCATCGTCGGGAATGACGTGACGGCTGAGGGCTCCGGGTTCGGGACGGATACCAACGCGGCGGTTCTGGTCGATCGCGACGGTCATGTGACCCAGCTCGACCTGATGCCGAAACGCGTCCTGGCTGATCGCATCTTGGACGCCGTGCTGGACCTCGCGTCCACGAGCAAGCGCCCGGCCCGCACGCCACCGCTCGGAAGGATGTAGACGCGCGGCATCGTCCCGCACAACTTGCGTGCCTCGTTTGACCCTTCCGCGTGAGGCTGCTAGAATGGCCATCGCTTCACCCACCAGACTGAATGGTCGGTTCCGGTCGTGAGTCGGCGTCCGGACGCGATGCCTATGTTCCGCGTTCTAGTCTTGCATGGCCCGAACCTCAACATGCTGGGGAAGCGCGAGCAGTCCGTGTACGGGGATGTCTCGCTCAAGGCGATCAATGCCGCGATTACCAGGCTGGCCAAGCAAGAACGGGTGCAGGTCGAGATCAGGCATTCCAATCAGGAAGGGGAGCTCGTGACCTGGATTCAAGACGCGAAAGATCGATTCGACGCGATCGTGATCAATCCAGCCGGCTATACCCATACCAGCGTCGCCCTTCGTGATGCGATCGCGGGGGTGGCGCTCCCGACCATTGAGGTTCACCTGACGAATATTTACCGGCGCGAGGAGTTTCGGCATCGGTCCTACATCGCGGGGGTGGCGCTGGGCCAGATATCCGGGTTCGGTCCGACAGGGTATCTGCTCGGAATCAAGGCTGCGATCGAGCATCTCAAGGCGACACGGGCGGCCGCGCCCGGATGACGTCGGAGGACCTCGACGAGGGAAGGGGGCAATGATACGTGATTTCGACGGGGGATTTTCGCAACGGGGCTCGTCTCGAACTCGAGGGAGAGCCCTATTACATCGTCGAGTTTCAGCACGTCAAGCCCGGCAAGGGCGGAGCCTTCGTGCGAACCAAATTGAAAAGCTACAAGACGGGCAATCTGATTGATCGGACGTTCCGGTCCGGGGAGCGGTTTGAGGAGCCCAATCTGCAAGAGCGGGAGATGCAGTTCTTGTACAAGGCGGGAGACTCGTACACATTCATGGACACCGACAGTTTCGAGCAGTTTACCTACGAGAAGAAGCAATTGGGTGAGAACGCGGACCTCCTGAAAGAAAACATGGTGTCGACGATCCTGGTGTATGAGCACCGGCCGATCGCCGTTGAGTTGCCGATTTTCATCGAGCTCAAGGTCGTTGACGCGGAACCCGGCGTCCGAGGAGACACCGCGTCAGGCGGGACCAAGCCCGCCGTCGTGGAAACCGGCGCGACCATCAAGGTCCCGCTGTACCTGGAAATCGGCGAGGTCATCAAGATCGATACCAGAACCCGCGAATACGTGGAGCGTGTACGGTGAGCAAAGCCCGCGTCCCTCCCCGCCAGAGGAAAGAACCCGGCCAACTGGCCGCGGTGCCGAATCCCTTCCCCGGCCTCTCATCGGGAAGCCAGGAGTTCACCGGCATGGGCGTTGACCAGCATCGGGAAATCCAAGAGCTGATCGACTTGCTGAAGCGGAACAACCTCGCGGAGCTGGAGTATGAACGGGATGGGGTCAGAATCTATGTGAAACGCGAGGCGGGTCCCGGCCAGGCCGCCGCGGCGAGGGAAACCGTTCCCGCCGGCCTGGAGAGGCCCGCGGAGCGACTCGCAGACTCAGGCCCGGGCGAAATGGTCGGGAAGGTGACCATCACGTCCCCCATCGTCGGAACCTTTTACCGATCTCCATCTCCGGACGCCGATCCATACGTCGAGGAGGGCGATGTCGTCAAGAAAGGACAGGTCTTGTGCGTGGTGGAAGCGATGAAGCTGATGAATGAGATCGAATCCGAAGTGGACGGACGCATCGTCAAGATCCTTGCTGAAAGCACCAAGCCCGTAGAGTTCGGCCAGCCGTTGTTCCTGATCGATCCCGCACCAGCGCCCTGATCGTCTGATCCCGACGCAGGAGTCAGCCGATGTTCAAGAAGATTCTGATCGCAAATCGCGGGGAGATTGCCCTCCGGATCATCCGAGCCTGCAAGGAGCTCGGGATCGGGACGGTCGCGATTCATTCCGACGTGGATACGAACGCGATGCATGTGCGGGCCGCGGATGAGCACGTCTGCATCGGTCCCGCCGAAGATGCCCTCAGCTACCGCAACATTCCGAACGTGCTGAGCGCCGCGGAGGTCACGGGCGCCGAGGCCATTCACCCCGGCTACGGGTTCCTGGCTGAGAATGCCCATTTTGCCGAAGTCTGCGAATCAATCGGGCTCAAATTTATCGGCCCGACCTCCGAGAACATCGCCGTGTTCGGGGATAAGGCAAAGGCGAGGGAGATCTTGGGGGGCCGCGGCATTCCGGTGCTTCCCGGCAGCCCCGGCGAACTCAGGAGCGAGAGCGAGGCGATGGAAGCCGCTCGCAAGATCGGGTTCCCCGTGATCATCAAGGCGTCCGCCGGCGGGGGTGGGCGCGGGATGCGGGTCGTGAACAAGGAAGAGGAGCTTGTCCGGGCGTTCCAGGCCGCTCAGGCCGAAGCGAAATCCACGTTCGGGAATGACGGGGTCTACCTGGAGCGGTACTTTCTCGAGCCCCGGCACATCGAGGTTCAGGTGCTGGCCGATGAACGTGGACGGGTCGTCTCCCTCGGAGAGCGCGATTGTTCCATCCAACGGCGCTACCAGAAGCTGGTGGAGGAAACTCCCTCGCCGGCGGTGGACGAACGGCTGCGGCGGGAGATCGGCCGCGTGGCGACCGACGTGGTGAAGGCGGTACATTATCGCAACGCCGGCACGGTCGAGTTCTTACTGGACAAGGATCAGAACTTTTACTTCATGGAAGTGAATGCCCGTATCCAGGTCGAGCATCCGGTGACGGAGATGGTGACGGGCATTGATCTCATCAAAGAGCAGATCCGGATCGCCGCGGGGTTCCCGCTGGCATTCCGTCAGCAGGATGTCCGGCTGACGGGGCACAGCTTCGAGTGCCGGATCAACGCCGAATGCCCGGAGAAATTCACCCCCTGTCCCGGTCTGGTGACGCGCTTCCGTCCCCCGGGAGGGTTCGGCGTCCGGGTGGACTCGGCGATGGAGTCCCAGAGCACGGTCGCGCCCAACTATGATTCGCTGATCGCGAAGCTCATCACGCACGGCCAGACCCGCGAGGAGGCGATGGCCAGGATGAGACGAGCCCTCGACGAGTTCGTGATCGACGGCATCAAGACTACCATCCCGCTGCACGTGCGAATTTTCAACGATGCCGAGTTCCAGAAGGGCCGGATCTCGACAGGTTTTCTGGAGCGGCTGCTCGCCCACGATTCTGTCTGAGACCGCCGGATGGCGCCCCTAGTCTCCAATCCCCTGCGCATGATCGTTTAGCCAGTGTCTGCTCCCTTCAGCCACGCGTCGTCCCTCAAGGGCCTGTATGTCATTTTGGATGCGCAGGCGTTGCGGGGCCGGTCGCTCGTGGATGCGCTGAGAGAAGCGGCGTCCGGTGGGTCCCGGCTCTTTCAGTACCGTGACAAGACCTCCTCGGCGTTGGAGATGTACCGCCAGGCCCTCCAACTCCGGCGGGCGGCGGCGGACGCGGGGGCGCTCTTTCTGATCAACGACCGATGCGACCTCGCCTTGGCGGTGGAGGCCGATGGAGTCCATCTGGGCCAGGACGACCTCCCGCTGTCCCTTGCCAGGAGCGTGCTGGGATCCGGGAAAATCATCGGGGTTTCGACCCATGGGGCGGCCCAGGTCCGGGAGGCGACCGAGGGCGGGGCCGATTACCTGGGGTTCGGGCCGATCTTCCCGACCGCCACCAAGCCCCACCACGAACCGGTCGTGGGCATCGAGGGGCTCCGCCAGGTTCGGCCGCTGACGCGGTTGCCGATCTTTGCGATCGGCGGCGTGACCGTTGATAGAGTGGAGGCGGTGGTCGGTGCGGGAGCGAACGGCGTGGCCGTCGTCTCCGCGATTCTGGACTCGCCCGACATTGCGGGAACGGTCCGGGCGTTCATGGCCCGTCTTTCATAATCAGATCGGCAAGTGTGCGGATGGCCTCCTCCGCTGCCACCTTGCCTGATCCTGCGTCCCGTGCCTGGGCGAGCATGGGCTCATGGCAGAGAGGGCCGAGCACCGGGACCCCGCTCAATTCCTTCACCAGCTCAACCGTGGAATCTCCCTGCCTCGTGTCGATCGCATCCGGCCTCTTTCCGGACGGCTCAGAAGGGATCGCGGTGTGATTCAGTACGATCCCGAGGATGGCGATCCGGCGCTGTCTCAACGCCTCGACCGTCAGCAAGGCGTGATTCACGCCACCCAGTGTGGCTCGTCCGACCACGACGGTCGGGAGCCCGAGCCGGGCGATGAGGTCGCGGACATTGAAGTGATGGCCGATCGGGACCAGCACCCCTCCGACGCCCTCCACCACCATCAGCGTATGACCAGCCGCCAGCCTTTCGTAGGCCGCCAGGATGCGATCCATCTCAATGACGGTTCCCGCCTGCCTGGCGGCTGCGAGGGGAGCCAGCGGAGCCGCGAGACGGTAGGGACTGATGGCCTCCACAGGGTCCACCGCTCCTCCGGCGGCCCGTAAGTACTCCGCATCGGACAGGGTGGAGCCGCGTCCGCCGACGCCCGTCTCCACGGGCTTCATGACCCCTACGTTGAGGCCGCGCCGCCTGAGGCAGAGCGCCAGGGCTGCCGCCACCACGGTTTTTCCAACGCCGGTATCGGTGCCGGTGACGAAACAGCCACGAATCATAGAAGGTACCCACTAGCGAATAGCGAGCGGCCAAACGCGAGTATCACCTTGAGTAGCGAGAGCGAGCGATCCCGAGATGCTGGCTACTCGCTACTCGCTCTCAACTGTTCTCTAAAGAATGCGGCTGTCCAGGTTCCAGA
>JBOHOM010000246.1:0-32993 GCA_050731075.1 Nitrospiraceae bacterium | reverse complement strand
TGAAACAGGGTCCCCGCTGCGTCAAAGTATATGACTTTAATTTGGCTCACGATGCTGAGGATGTCTCGGGACGGAAGTGATCGGCCGGAATGTTACCCGCAGGAGGGGGCCAGTCTCATCACCTGTTGCCGGGGACCCATTGCATTCCTGGAGCAATGGGTGCTGAGTGCAACAGATCCCCGGAATGGGGACTGTCCCCGTAACCCCTCGATGCCCTAGCGTTTCGCTCGTTTCGTCCGCCGCGCCTTCGCCAGTGCCTTCAGACGCTGAATGTTTTTTCGGTGCTTCTTGCGTACGATCCGGTCCTTATCGCGTCCTCGTGCCATGCGTCAACCCCTCTCCTTTCTGAAGCTCGCGTGCGATGTCGACAGCCGGCGCGATGTATAGCACAAGTGTGCTCTCCTGGACAAGCGCCGTTCCGGGCCTAGCCATCTCCTTGTGGGGCAACGAGCAGCATGTTAAGATTCGGCACCATTTTCCATCGCCGAGGAACTGCGGACGATGTCTGTTCGGCAGCTAGAGAAAACCTATGATCCCACGCAGGTCGAAGAACGGTGGTACCGGTTCTGGACCGAAAAAGGCTATTTTCATGCCTCGGTAGATCGCTCGGGCGCCCCCTACTCGATCGTCATCCCACCCCCCAACATTACCGGCTCGCTCCATCTCGGCCATGCCCTGAACAATACCTTGCAGGACATTCTGATCCGTTGGCGACGGATGCAAGGCCGTAATACCCTCTGGATGCCCGGCACTGATCATGCCGGCATCGCCACCCAGAATGTGGTGGAACGCCAGCTCATGGCGGAAGGAACATCAAGGGAGGTGCTGGGCCGAGAGGCGTTCGTCAAACGAGTCTGGGACTGGAAGGCTCAGTCCGGTGGATCCATTCTCCAGCAACTGAAACGATTAGGAGCCTCCTGTGATTGGGATCGCCTTCGGTTCACCATGGATGAAGGACTGTCCCAGGCGGTCCGCGAGGTGTTCGTTCGTCTTTACGAGGACGGGTTGATCTACCGGGGCGAACGCTTGATCAATTGGTGCCCCCGCTGCCTCACCGCGCTGTCAGACATTGAAGTCGAGCACGAGGAAACGAAAGGCAAGCTCTATCATATCGAGTACCCGCTCGCCGATGAGCCGAAAACCCGTCTCGTCGTCGCCACCACCAGACCGGAAACCATGCTGGGCGACACCGCCGTCGCCGTCCATCCGGAAGACCCCCGCTACAATCATCTGATCGGGAAGAAGGTGAAGCTGCCGTTAACGTCTCGCGAGATCCCGATCATCGGTGATCCGGTCCTGGTGGACCGGGAATTCGGCACCGGAGCGGTCAAGATCACGCCTGGGCATGACTTCAACGATTTCGAGGCGGGCGAGCGGCACAACTTGCCTCGGATAGCGATGCTGAACCAGCGGGGGCAAATGGACGGCTCCGGGCTCCTCGACGCCCAGGTCGATCCGACCTTGAACCTCGCGCTCAAGCCGGTTCACCAGGCTCGGGCTCTGGTGGTGGACGCCTTGCGCGAGCGCGGGTTCCTCTCGAAAGCCGAAGACCACAAGATGGCGCTCGGCAAGTGCTATCGGTGCAAGACCGTGGTCGAGCCCTACCTGTCACCGCAGTGGTTCGTCAAGATCAAGCCATTAGCTGAGCCTGCCATCAAGGCAGTGGAGGATGGTCGAATTCGTTTGATACCCGATGGCTGGGTGAACAACTACCTCGGCTGGATGCGCAACATTAGGGATTGGTGTATCTCCCGGCAGATCTGGTGGGGCCATCAGATCCCGGCCTGGTACTGCCGAAGCTGCAACGAAGACGCGATCCTCGAGACGTCTAAAAATACCTTTACGATCACCTCTGACGCTAAAGCCGTCGTCGCCCGAACCGCGCCGGCCCACTGTCCGGACTGCAGCGCCGGCGAGTTCATCCGCGATCCGGATGTCTTGGATACCTGGTTCTCCTCCGCCCTCTGGCCGTTCTCCACGCTGGGCTGGCCCGAGCAGACGCCGGAACTGAAGACGTACTACCCCACCAGCACGTTGGTCACAGGCTTGGACATCCTCTTTTTCTGGGTGGCCCGGATGATCATGATGGGGCTCAAGTTCACGGGAGAGGTGCCGTTTCGCGACGTGTACATCCACGCGCTGGTCCGTGACGCGGAAGGCCAGAAGATGAGTAAGTCCAAAGGCAACGTCATGGACCCGATGAGCGTGATGGAGAAATTCGGGACCGATGCGCTCCGGTTCACGCTGGCCGCCATGGCCTCGCCCGGCCGCGACATCAAGCTGGCCGAGGAACGGATCGAAGGCTACCGCAACTTCGCCAATAAAATCTGGAACGCCGCACGCTTTATCCTGATGAACCTGGACGGGCCTCGAGACGTGGTCCCAGCACACGACCGCCCCTTCGCCGACCGGTGGATTCTCAGCAGGCTGAATCGAGCCATCCGCGAGGTCACCGCCTCGCTTGAGCATTACCGGTTCGACCAGGCCTCTAGCCAGCTGTACCACTTCATCTGGCATGAGTACTGCGACTGGTACCTGGAGCTCATCAAGCCGGCGTTCCAGAGCAAGGACTCCGTCGAGGCCAAACGGACCAGACACACGCTCATCGAAACGTTTGCAACCGTGCAGCGGTTGCTCCATCCCTTTATGCCGTTCATAACCGAAGAAATCTGGCACACTCTTCCCCACGAGGGAGACAGCCTCGTGATCCAACGCTACCCCGCACCGATTCCAGAGTGGGACGCAAAACATATCGAAGCGGAGTTTGCCGTGCTGGAACAATTTGTGACGACCGTGCGAACAGGGCGCTCTCAATTGAACTATCAACCGGGGACAGTACTCGCTCTCTACGGTGCCACCTCACGAGGGGAACAGCTCACCACGCTGCGCAATCTCCTTCCCTTTATAGAGCATCTCGGCCGAGGGTCTGTGAAACTGGCTTCCTTAGAAACCTGGCCGGCCGACAACGTCCTTCGTCTCCCGGTTGAAGGCATGACAGTGGGATTGGTCGTCGAGGGCGGGGTGGATTTGGAAAAGGTGCTTTCCAGACTCCAGAAACAGTCCGAAGAGAAGGAGCAGGAAATACAACGACTGGAAGCAAAGCTTCACAACGTCGAGTTCACGTCAAAAGCTCCCTCTGAAGTCATTCGCGAACATGGGGACCGGTTAAGGATGCTGCAACAGGACAGCAGATTGCTCGTTAGCAGCGGACAGCAACTCCGTGCCATGATGCAGTCGAGGAAAGAGTGACGGCACCCTCATCCCACACCATCCGCAAGGCAGTTCAGGTCGCGCTGGCGGAGGACCTTGGCCAGGGTGACGCCACCACGGCTGCGCTCTTCCCCAAACCGGTGCGTGCGCGAGGGACCATCGTGGCACATGACGCCATGACCGTCGCCGGCGTGGCTGCGGCCAGGCAGACCTTCCTGTCGGTGGATCGTTCGGTTACCATCGTTCGCGCCGTTCGAGAAGGCTTGAAGATCGATCGTGAAAGCCCGGTATTGATCGTGGAGGGAGACGCACGCTCCTTGCTGATGGCCGAACGGGTCTCGTTGAATTTTCTGCAACACCTGTCCGGGATCGCCACCCTTACCGCCCGGTTCTGCCAGGCTGTCCGGGGATATCGCGTCAAGATCCTGGATACACGAAAAACCACGCCAGGCCTCCGCGCACTGGAGAAATGGGCGGTCCGCTTGGGCGGAGGGCGAAATCATCGGCACTCCCTCGGCGACGGCATCCTGATCAAAGACAATCATCTTGCCCTGGCCGGTCATGACGTGGCCAGGGCTTGCAGGCTGGCCCGAGAGGGGGCTGCGCACGGATTGAAAATCGAGGTTGAAGCTCAGACCCTCGATGCTGTGCGCGCGGCGCTCGAGGGCAAGGCTGACGTCATTCTGCTGGACAATATGGACGTGCCGGCCATTCGAACCGCTGTGGATCTCATCAAGGGTCGAGCCCTCGTCGAGGTGTCCGGCGGAGTCACGCTAGCCGATGTCCGAGAGATCGCAGCGGCCGGCCCCGACTTCATTTCCATCGGCGCGCTCACCCACTCGGCGCCCGCCGCCGACTTGAGCATGGATATCATCCCACTCCCACCCCACGTGAACAGGTGATGATCATATGACCGCTTCCGCCGCCTTCCAGGCCCTGACCGCTCAATCCGTACAGCAGGCCCTTTCAACCGAAGCGTTCGGCCGGACGCTGCACTTGCTGGATGGGACCTCCTCCACCAACACGGTTGCCATGAGCTTGGGACAGCAAGGAGCCTCACAGGGAACCGTCGTCGTGGCGGAAAGTCAGACCGCCGGACGAGGCAGATCCGGCCGCCAGTGGCACTCCCCTCCCGGGAAGAATCTTTACTGCTCGGTGATTATCCGCACGATGCCGTCCCCTGACCAGTTGGCGCTCTGGCTGTCTTGGATTCCGTTGATCGCGGGCCTGGCCACCGCCCGCGCCGTTCAAACGAGCGCCGCGCTCCACCCCTCCGTCAAGTGGCCAAACGACGTCCTGGTCGGAACACGGAAGGTCGGGGGCATCCTATCGGAGAGCGCGGGACTCGGCTCGGCTCAGACGTTCGTCGTGGTCGGCATCGGCCTCAACGTGAACCTGCTTCGGCACGAGTTTCCGGACGACTTACGCGAGTCCGCCACGTCCATGGCGATCGAAGCGGATCGCCCCTTCGATCGCGCCGCCGTGCTCGCCGCGCTGCTCCTGGAACTTGAAGGCCGGTGCGACGCATTCCTCGCGGGCCGGCACAGAGACCTGTTGAACGAGTATGTGCTACGCTGTTCCACAGTGGGTCAGCAGGTGTGCATCGATCTGGCCCATGGCGAGCGGGTGGAAGGGTATGCGGACTCGGTCTCGCCTGATGGCTCGCTCAGTGTGATCCAGGGAAGCCGATCCAGCCGTCCAGAGGGCGGGTCCAGAGTCAAGATCCGTGCCGGAGATGTGATCCATGTGAGGTGAGACGTTGTGTCGGTTTGTCCGTTAGTCTGTTAAGTCCGTTCGCAACAGACAAAACGGACTGAACCGACCAAACGGACTTAACGCCTATTCCCATGCTGCTTGCGATCGACATCGGCAATACCAATGTGGTCTTCGGGTTGTTCGAGAGCCAGATCTTGAAGGGGCATTGGCGGCTCACGACTGACGCCTCCAAGACCGCAGACGAGTACGGTGTTCTCCTCCAGAGCCTCCTCCGCGCAGCGGGGATCGGTCCGGACCAGGTCACGGGTCTCATCCTGTCGAGCGTGGTCCCATCCCTGACTCCTACCTTCGAGGACATGGCGGAGAGGTACTTTCACCACCGCCTGCTGGTGGTCTCCCCGAACTTGGATACCGGGCTCAAGCTTTGTTACACGAACCCGCATGAGCTCGGGAGTGATCGGTTGGTGAACGCCGCGGCAGCCTATGCACGCTACAAGACGGCTTTGATTGTGGTCGATTTTGGGACGGCGACCACGTTCTGCGCGGTCAGCCCTTCGGGCGAATACCTGGGTGGCGCCATCGCGCCGGGGCTCGGCATTGCCGCAGACGCGCTGTTCTCCCGAACAGCCCAGTTACCCAGAGTCGACCTGGTCCCTCCCAAGACCGTCATCGGAAGAGATACCATCAGCAGCATCCAGGCTGGCCTGATCATCGGCCACACGGGGCTGGTGGACGAGATCGTCGGTCGTATGCAGGCTGAACTTGGTCAGACTGCGACGGTGATCGCCACCGGAGGCCTGGCCTCACTGATTGCTCCGGAGTCCCGCACGATCCAGGAAGTAAGACCTTTCCTGACGCTGGAGGGATTGGAGTTGCTCTACCGGCGGACTCGTGGCCACGACTAACCCTCCCCGGCTTCCCCTGCTTTTGGCGATCTCCCCCTGAACAAATGTGAGTCTGCGGTTGACTTTAGAATCCCTGATGGCTATCTCGCGCCATCATTGGTGCGGCACATGGACGAGAAAGAGGAACATACGAATACATTCAGCAAGTTAGAGCCGACTTCCGAAGACCGTCCGACCACCGATCGGGGGAAACCGGGGTCCGACGAGGAGGTGGAACAGGCCCTGGCCGCCAAGGATGAGGAGGCGAAGGCGCTTCAAGATAAATACCTCCGCCTGGCCGCCGAATTCGAGAATTTCAAGCGCCTGACCCAGCGGGACCAGCGCGAGTACTATCGGTTCGCCAACGAGAGCCTCCTGAAAGAACTGCTTCCCATTATCGATAACCTGGAACGCGCGATCCGGTCCTCAAAAGAACGCCCGGGGAACGACGGACTGATTCAAGGTGTGGAACTTGTCCTGAAGCAGTGTCTGGAAACGCTGGCGAAATTCGGGGTACGGCCAATGAACAGTGTGGGAGAGCCGTTTGATCCGTCCCGTCACCAGGCCGTTGCCCACGTGGAGTCGGAGGATGCCTCAGGAAAGATCGTCGTCGAGGAATACCAGAGAGGCTACCTCTTACATGACCGGATCTTGCGCGCCGCGATGGTGGCGGTTGCCGATGTGCCAACACGTGCCGGCCGCGAGGGCGGCAAGGCCTCTCTCTCGGCTGATGAGAGTCCGGTTGACACGGAGTAATGATGTTTATCACGGGAAGGAGATAACACATGGGTAAGGTCATAGGCATCGATCTGGGCACGACGAACTCGTGCGTCGCGATCATGAGCGGGGGGGACCCCGTGGTCATCGCCAATGCCGAAGGGAGCCGGACCACTCCCTCGGTGGTCGCGATTACGGACAAGGGCGAGCGGCTTGTCGGTCAAATCGCGAAGCGCCAAGCGATCACGAACCCCGAGAACACCATCTATTCGATCAAACGGCTCATGGGCCGGAAATACAACAGCCGGCAGGTGCAGGACGCCATCAAGCGCCTGCCGTACAGGATCGTCGAGGCGAGCAACGGGGACGCCCATGTCGAGATCCGCGGGAAGCGGTACAGCCCGGCCGAAGTCTCCGCGATGATCCTTCAGAAGATGAAGCAGACGGCGGAGGACTACCTGGGCGAAAAGGTCACCGAAGCGGTCGTGACCGTGCCGGCTTATTTCGATGACAGCCAACGGCAGGCCACCAAGGACGCCGGTCAGATCTCCGGACTCAACGTGCTCCGGATCATCAACGAGCCGACCGCCGCCTCGCTCGCCTACGGGCTCGACAAGAAGAAAGACGAACGCATTGCCGTCTATGACCTGGGCGGAGGCACGTTCGACGTGTCCATCCTGGAAATTGGTGAAGGTGTCTTCGAGGTGAAGTCCACCAACGGCGATACCTACCTGGGTGGGGACGATTTCGACCTTCGCGTCATGGACTGGCTCGTGGATGAATTTAAGAAGGATCAAGGCATTGACCTGCGCAAGGATCGCATGGCCTTGCAGCGCCTTAAGGAAGCGGCCGAACGGGCGAAGATCGAATTGTCATCCTCGCAGGAGAGCGAGATCAACCTCCCGTTCATCACGGCGGATGCCAATGGGCCGAAACACCTGGTGATGAAGCTCACCCGGGCGAAGCTCGAACAACTCGTCGATGATCTGATTCAGCGGACGGTTGAGCCGTGCAAGAAGGCGCTGGCCGACGCCGGCGTGACCGCGCGTGACATCAACGAAGTGGTGTTGGTCGGCGGCATGACCCGGATGCCCAAAGTGATTCAGGTCGTGCGGGAATTCTTCGGCAAAGAGCCGCATAAAGGCGTCAACCCCGACGAGGTCGTGGCGGTCGGCGCCGGCATTCAGGGCGGCGTGCTGAAAGGTGACGTGAAGGATGTGCTGCTCCTGGACGTCACGCCGCTCACGCTCGGCATCGAGACCCTGGGCGGGATCTTCACGCACCTGATCGAGCGGAATACGACCGTCCCGACAAAGAAGAGCCAGATCTTCTCCACCGCGGCGGACAATCAGACGGCGGTGACGATCCGGGTCTTCCAGGGCGAGCGTGAGATGGCCAACGACAACAAACTGCTCGGTCAATTTGACCTGGTCGGCATACCGCCCGCGCCGCGCGGCATGCCTCAGGTCGAGGTCACGTTCGATATCGACGCCAACGGGATCGTGCACGTCTCCGCCAAAGACCTCGGGACCCAGAAAGAACAGTCGATCAAGATCACCGCCTCCAGCGGACTGACCAAGGAAGAAATTGATCGACTCGTCAAGGACGCTCAGGCCCATACGGAAGGAGACAAGCAGCGAAGAAGGCTGGCCGAAGCCAGGAACCAGGCCGACAGCTTGATCTATAACACCGAAAAGAACTTGACCGAGCATGGGGACAAGCTCGGCGAAGCTGACAAGAATACCATCAAAGACGCGATCGAGGCGGTCCGTAAGGCGATGGAAGGCAACGATCCGGCGGCGATCGAGTCGGCGGTGCACACGCTGACGACCGCCTCGCACAAGCTGGCCGAGGAGATGTACAAGAGAGCCTCGTCGGCAGGCGATCAGGGCGCGGCAGGAGCCGGTGCGAGTCCCGGCGGCCACGGGGATGGCGGCAGCTCCGGCAAGGATGACAAAGTCGTGGACGCAGAGTTTGAAGAAGTGGACAAAGATAAAAAGTAGGTTACAATACGGCCTCGACACACTGGATCAGGCTCGCGCCTGATCCAGTGTTGTTTCGACCCACTCCTCTATGGCGAACGTGGCCAAACGCGACTATTACGAGACGCTCGGAGTCGAACGCAACGCGTCCGACGAGGACGTCAAGAAAGCGTATCGCAAGCTGGCCCGCCAGTACCATCCGGACCTCCAGAGCGGAGACCAACAGAAGAAAGCCGCGGAAGAGCAATTCAAGGAGATCAACGAAGCCTACGAGGTTATCAGCGACCAGGACAAGCGCAAGCAGTACGACATGTTCGGACACGCCGGGGGGCCACAGGGGTTCGGCGGCGGGTTTGAGGGATTTGATGTCGGACGCGGCGGGTTTGGCGATGTGTTCAACGACATCTTTGAGGATTTTTTTGGAGGAGCCGGACGTGGGAGACAGCGGGGCGAGCGCGGATCGGACCTGCAGTATAATCTGGACCTGACTTTCGAGGAGGCGGTCTATGGCAAAGAGGCCAAGCTCAAGATTCCCCGGTGGGAAATCTGTCAGGACTGTAAGGGAACCGGGGCACGTTCCGCCGCCGCGTTGAAGGTCTGCCCGAGTTGCAAGGGAGCCGGCCAGCTCCGGTTCCAGCAGGGGTTCTTCAGCGTGAGTCGACCCTGCAACCACTGCGAGGGAACCGGCCAGGTCATCTCCGACCCCTGCGGAACCTGCCGGGGCCGCAAGCGTGTGTACCGTGAACGGACGCTGGCTGTGAATATTCCGGCTGGGATTGAATCCGGCATGAGACTGCGTCTCGCCCAGGAAGGCGAACATGGACTCAATGGGGGTCCGCCGGGCGACCTGTACGTTGCCGTGAACGTGAAGCCTCATCCAGTCTTCATGCGCAAGGGCACTGATATCATCTGCGATGTCCCGATCAGTTTCGTGACGGCGGCGCTCGGGGGCAAGGTGGAGGTCCCGACCCTCAAAGGCACGACGGTCATCAAGGTTCCTGCCGGATCCGAGCACGACAAAGCGTTCCGCTTACGGGGGCTCGGGGTGCCGAGCCTGAAGGGGCATCACCCAGGCGATCAGATCGTCAAGATCAAACTGCAAATTCCCGCCAAGCTGACTCCCAAGCAGAAGGAGCTGCTGACGGATTTCGCCAAAGAGAGCGGAATGCCCGTGGATAGGGATGGAGACGGGCTCTCCTAACCTCCCTGCACATGCCGGTCTTCTTCATCACCCCGGACCACGTCCAAGACGACACCGTGAGGATCGACAGTCCGCTGCTCCATCATCTCCGGAGCAGTCTCCGTTGTCGGGTTGGGGAAGAGGTGTGGCTCGTGGACGACACGAGGCGGCGGTACCGCGTCCAGATCGTCGACATCAACCGTCGAATGCTGAGCGGCCGAATCCTGGAAAGGCAACACATGCCCTCCCCCAGCAGTCCGACTCTCACCATCGGACAGGCCTTGCTGAAGGGGGAGCGCATGGATTGGGTCATACAGAAGGCGTCCGAGCTGGGCGCCGCGTCACTCATTCCCCTGGTTTCCCGCCATGCCATCGCGAGGCCCCGGGCGGATCGTCTCGTACCCCAGCAGCAACGCTGGCAGCGCATCGCGCTCGAGGCGGCGCAGCAGGCCGAACGGTGGGAGGTGCCGGTGGTCCACACGACGTGCGAAGCCACCGAGTTCTTTGCCGGGCAGCCCGTCCACGCGGTGAGCTTGATCTTGAGCGAGCGTGGCGACGGCCGCAGTCTGACATCGGTCGCGTTGCCGTCCGGCCCCGCGGGTCGTCTGGCGATCGCGGTGGGACCGGAGGGAGGCTGGACGAAGGAGGAACGAGGCAACGCCCTGCACTGCGGTTTTACGCCGGTCACGCTGGGGACGCGCATCCTGCGGGCCGAGACTGCGACACTGGCCGCCCTGGCGATCCTGCAGAGCCGGCTCGGGGAGCTGGGGTGAGCAGACAATTTTAAATTGTCAATGCTGAATGTTGAATGAAGGACGCTCCCGCGATTCACAATTCAACATTCATAATTCAACATTGCGCCCCCTATGGGGGCGCAGAGATCCGCAGGATCACGCCTCCTTCCCCACTGGCCCATCCATGGGTCGATTCGGGAAAGGTCAGGCCGAAGAGAGATGCCTTCGTCCCGTTTGGCTGCTCGACCCAGTTAAATCCCGCGTCGGTGGTACGGAAGATCGCGCCTCGCTCCCCAACGATCCAGCCTGATCGCGAGTCAGTAAACCGGACCTTGATGAGATCGGTCGGCCGGGAACACGTCCGGGTACAGGCCAGCGTCCGATCAATCCACCGCGTCCCGCCATCCATCGTCTGAAACAGGGCGCCGGCGTTTCCAACCACCCATCCGTTGAGTGGATCGGTAAAGGAGACGTCAAAAAAGGTGGCGGCACTCTGCGTATCCCGAGCGATCCACGTGAGTCCTCCGTCTTCAGTCGCAAGGATCGTCCCCAACGCTCCGACTGCTCGTCCGTGCGTCTGGTCCACGAACTGGATGGCATACAGGGCGGCGTTGGTGCCGCTGACCTGGTCGGTCCAATGAAGTCCTCCGTCCTTCGTGTGCAAGATGTTCCCTCCCGCGCCGACAGCCCACCCCAGAGAGGGAGTCAAGAACGAGAGGCCGTACAGGGTCGATTGCGTCCCGCTCGACTGCGCCGCCCATTTCTCGCCGCCGTCTGTGGAGTGCAGAATGGTGCCGTTTGCTCCGACCACCCAGCCATGCAATCCATCGGCAAACGAGACATTGGTCAGCAGGACGCTGGTCCCGCTCGGTACTCGCTTCCACCGCTTGCCGCCGTCGGAGGTTCTCAGGATCGCGCCGCCGGCCCCGACGGCCCAGCCAACGCCGATGGTTTGGAAATAGACACTGAGGAGGGTCACCTCTGTCCCACTTTTTTGCAATGCCGTGACGGAGCGGAACTCGGCCGCTCTGACCGACTGTTCCGAAAACGAGGCGAGCAGGGTCCACGCCGCCATCCCGATCGCACCTCGCGCCAAAGACCGAGACCGCATGGATAGCCCCTCCTCAGTCCCGACCCGGTCCCGGGTCGTTGTAATAACCCTGATCAGGGAGCCCTTTGGGTTGGATGGTGAACTCTCCGGCCACCACACTGACCCATCGTTTGGTTGTGCAACAACCCCCGTCCGGCAGCAGATCCCACGATCCCCGACGCACGACGAGAGGTCCCTTGCTCAGATCAGGGACAAATTGTTCATGGATTCCGATTCCAAATAAGGCTCTTCGCGGCACACGCACCTTGATCTCCGTGTCGCTCCAGGAGACCACCATGCCGGCGATGCCGTTGAAGAGGACCTCGCTGCGGGCGATATCTTCACCGACTCTGGTCAGGACGGATTCGTGTCCCGCCTCGTTCAGACCGGGTTGCGTCTGTTCCGCGGTCTTGAGAAATTCGCCGAAATGAGAGCCTCGGATCGTCACGATCTCATCGAGGCCGGCGGAAGTCGGGGAATAGGACTCGACGGTCGGCGTGGTGACTTCGAACGTCCCGGCCACGATGGATACGATCCCGCGTTCGCCACAGCACGAACCGTCCGGCTTGGGTTTCGTCCCCCCTCGCCGGACCACGACCGGGCCATCCTTGGCGCTGAACGGCACCCAGACATCGATCCTGTCGTCATGCCAGCGGTACACAATGGCCGGCACGCCCCCGATTTCCACACCGTTATCCCCCTTGTTAAAGTCGATGAATGAGAACGGGGTTGAACCGCTTTCCGAATAGAAGCCAAAGTTCTCGCCCGTAATCCGCATCAGTGTGCCGATTGGCGCCCTGGTCGGCGAGAGGCCGGTCGCTCTCGGGACCACCACGGTAAAGGTCCCCAGAGAGCGCCCCGTTTCTCCCCGCTTGAGCACGAGCGGACCGCTGCTCGCATCCAGCGGCACATGCACGACGATCTCCTTATCGGTCCACTGCGCGACCGTGGCCGGCTGCCCGTTGAACAGGATGGCATCCCCGGGCGTCTTGTCCCGGCCGAAGCCTTTCCCGAACAACACCACCTTCGTCCCGACCGGTCCGCGCATCGGATCGACACGGATGGACGGCAACAGTCTCAATGGCACGGCGTTGCTGACGCTGTACTCCACCGGCGCGCAGCAGGAGCCGTCGGGCAACGGGTCCGAGGACGCCAGGCGAACGACGACGTCGCCTGCTGTGGCGTTGGCCGGGACCTCGACTTCAATTGTCTCGTCACGCCACCGCCGAATTCGCGCTGGCACGCCGCTGATCAGGACGTCATTGACACCGAACATGGTGTTCGGATCCTTGGAGCCGGCTGTATTTCCGAAGTGCGCACCCGTGATCTGGACCACCGCTCCGTGTTCCGCCTCCGGCGGAGCGACCGCCAGGATCGTCGGTCGCTGCACCGAAAAACTTCCTGCCGGGATTCTCTTCTTCCCCTTGACGACCTCGACCGGCCCGCTGGTAGCCCTGAGCGGGACTTTGACCTCCAGGAGGTCCGGTTCCCATCGCTGGATCAGCGCCGGGACCCTGTTGAAGAGAACGCGGTTCTCCTGCGTCGTTTTAAACTGCCCGAATCCCTTTCCCGAAATCGTCACGGTCGCTCCGGGAGGAGCGGCCTCGGGAAACACGCCGGGATCGGCCCGGGCGGGCGAGACCCACCCGGCTGCCGAAAACCCGATGCAGACAAGGATGGCCAACCACATCGTTGATTCCCCTGAGTTGCTGAACATGGGGTCGCGCCGCGGGCACCGCGTCAATACTGCCAGGACCCTGGAACGCCCAGATCTATTGTACGGAGGCTGACGCTGCAAACTCTATAACAATACAACTGATAGGGAGCTGAGTTCAACAAGGCCCAGGCGTGGGGCAAGAAACTTGCGGGGAGACCGGCAGGCCAGCGAGGGCGGCAGCAGCAGCCCGTCTGACTTCTCGGTCTTTGTCCTGTTGGGCCACGCATTCGATGGCGGAACGGGATGCGACCGCAGAAATCGACCTCAGGGCTCTCACTGATAGGAGTCGCACGCGGGGATCGGAATGCCTCAGCAGTTTTGTTAAGAGTGCCACCGCTCGGGGATCCTTGAGCCGTCCCAGCTCTTGAATGACGTTCTCGCGGGCAGAGGTGTAAAACATCACCTCATCCGACAACATCAAATACTCCCCTTTCAATGGGTCGCTCTTGACGGGCTCATGCTCCGCCAACCGTTTCAGCCCCTCGATCAGCGCGCCGGTCGTGTCCAAGCCGGAAACAACCCACTCCCTGACGAGGTCACCCAGTAAATAGAAGTAGGGGTTGACGACAAATTTTTCGAGCGCTTCCAAGTAGGGTGGCGTCCCGGTCTCAGGGTATGTGGAAGATTCCTGGATCGTCAGGTTAAGGAGCGGCCCGATCCCGGCATGCTCAAGCTGGACCACACAGGTGATGTCGGTGCCGTAGGTGTCGATCCGGTACTGTCGGCCTTGCTCTTCCCGGTACAAGACTTTCAACGTGAGCTCGTGCCGATCGGTCTGATTCCGCACCACCGTGAAGCCTGCTGAGGCCAGCTTCGTTCGCAGAGAGGGCCCCACATCGGAGAGGGTTCGGCCCCGAGGCATCCAGGTCGAGGCGACGACGTCCACATAGATGGTCTTGGCGCGACCGAGGATCTGAACCTGCTCATCGGTCAAGGTCGGTTCTGCGGCCTGCGCCATCGTGGCGCCTGAGAGAAGGCAGGCCACCGCCACCCAAGACAGCAGCCATACTCTGAGGGCGCGTTGGCGTCCTTCCATGACAACCTCCTCCGAGTCCGTCAGGTCATCCGGTAAGCTAGGCGACCTGCACGATAAGCTCCAGCTCAACCGGCGAGTTCAGCGGCAGTTGGGCCGCGCCAACGGCGACACGCGCATGACGGCCCGCCTCATCAAAAATGCTCACCAGCAGGTCGGAGGCCCCGTTGATGACGGCAGGTTGCTGTACGAATCCCTCCGCTGACGCCACATGTCCCACCAGGCGAACGATTCGCTTCACACGATCCAGGGTGCCCAGCTCCGTGCGCACGATGGACAGCGCATTCAGGAGCGCGATGCGCGCAGCCTCATAGCCTTGCTCCACCGTCAGGTCCCTTCCCAGCTTCCCCTCCATCGTCAGTGTTCCGTCACGGAACGGGATCACCCCGCTCAGAAACAGTAAGTCGCCGGCTCGAACGGCTGGGACATAGGTCGCCACCGGTTTGGGGGGCGCCGGCAACTGGATGCCGAGTTCTCTCAGCCTGGCCTCAAACGACATACGATGAAGAAAGTTGAATTATGAGTCGCTTCTCACGCCGTGGTGAGTGCATCCAGGAAACTTTCCCCCCAAGCCAGGCGCTTCGCGCCCAGAGCGTCCGCGATCGTTTGACCAAGATCGGCGAGGGTTCGCCGCGTGCCCAGGTTCACCCCGCGTGCAAGGCGTGGCCCATACGCCAGCAATGGAACGAATTCCCTGGAATGATCGGCGCCGGGCATCGTCGGATCGTTGCCATGGTCCGCCGTCAAGCACAGCAAGTCGCCATGGCGCAACAGGCCGACCAACTCCGGCACCCTGGCGTCAAACTCTTCCAAGGCTTTGGCATACCCCGACACATCGCGTCGATGGGCAAACAGAGTATCAAAATCCACAAGATTGGTGAAGATCAGGCCCCGCGGCACCTCTTTGAGCGCCCGGAGGGTTTCGTCTACGCTGGCCACATTGGTGCCCGTGTAGCTTGAACGCGTGACGCCACGCCCTGTAAACAGGTCTGCGATCTTCCCGATAGCGACGACCGGCTGCCCGGACATCGTCAACACATCGAGCAGGCTCTGGCCGGGTGGCTCAACTGAAAAATCGCGCCGGCGCTCCGTTCGCACGAAGGCGCCGGGTTTTCCGTTGAACGGGCGGGCGATCACCCGCGCTACCTGATGAGGAGGCACCAACACCTTTCGGGCCGCACGACAGGTCCGGTACAGTTCATCGGCCGGGACAACCTGCTCATGACAGGCAATTTGAAACACGCTGTCACCGCTGGTATACACGATGGGCGAGCCCGTTCGCAGGTGTTCCTCGCCGAACTCCTCGATGATCTCGGTTCCTGAGGCGGTCCGATTCCCCAGTACCTTGCGGCCGATGGCCTGCTGGAACGGCTCCATCACCTCAGCGGGAAACCCGTTTGGGTAGACCGGAAACGGTGTCTCCAACACCACGCCGGCCATCTCCCAATGCCCCGCGGTCGTATCTTTCCCTTTGGACATCATCCCCATCTTCCCGAAGCAACTCTCCGGATTGCTCATCCGATGGACTCCGGTGAACTCTCCGATGTAGCCCAGCCCCAACGCCTCGAGATTTGGGAGCGCGAGCCCGCCGACCGTATCTGCCACATGGGCCAGCGTGTTGGTTCCCGCGTCACCGTAGGCGGGCGCATCCGGCAGTTCCCCGACCCCCAGGCCGTCCAGCACGATGATAGTGACCCGGCTGATCATGAGGCTACGCACAACTCGTCGGCCGTACGGTCACGGGAGACCTGACGCGCGCGTCGGAGAAGGAGCAGGGGGACATCGAAACTGGAGTGCGATGGATTGCGGGTGTGGTGATTTATTGGGCCGTCTTGATCGACTCGTCGACCCGGTTGAGCAGGACCTCATCGGTGACCACCTCATAAAAGGACGTCGTGGTTGGTTTGCCGAAGTGGGGGTCTTGCAGATCCAGGAGACGCATGGTCCCTTCCCGGACCACCAACCGCTGCATGGCCCCCTTGAGATCGGGATACCGACCCGTGTGCAGAATCGCAGGGTTGTCGGAACCAGGAACCGGAAGCTCCAACCGTTGCAAGGTGATTTCAGACTGGAGTTTGACGAACCCCGCGGGGTCAAGCTCGATTCCGTTGACATTGTAACGCAGATGAGTCTCCCCCTTCTCGCCGCGGAGAGGATCGCCGTCGGGAAGTTCATACACCTCGACGTTCGTGGACGCATTGTTGCGCTGGCTCCGTTGCTTTCGTAGGAGCCAGGAACACGACGAGAGCCGGTCCGCCTTTCCGATCGCCGATGAAATCATGATCGGAGCATCGCCGTCGTAGAGGAAGGCCGGCGCCTCCTCGCCGAACACGAGCCCGATGCCCAGTTCCAGCTCCGGGAGCCCGCCCTTTCTGCAGAGACTGTTCTGAGCGTGCAGGACGCTCAGGAGCCGTTTTGCCAGGCCGCAGGCGCGCGCCACGCACAGGCGATGTTCCTGAGTTTCCTGATATTCAAAGAGGCTGAGGATCACCGCGTCACCTTCGATAAACACCTTGCTGGCGCCATAGGTCTCGAGCAAGGCGTGGATGGGATCAAAGAGGTTGAGGCTGAAGTGGGACGCAGGGTTCAGACCACGTTTTCGGAGCTCGGCGACCACGGTCGTAGACCCGCGCACGTCGGCCTTCAGGATGACGTGGTTCAGGATTGTTTGCGTGACCGCTTCCTCCTCCTGCGGGGCCAGAAATTCATACAAGGTCTTGTTGGTGTGTGACAGGCGGACGCTCTTCGGGTCCTCCAGAACATGGATGAGATTCATCGCATCCTGAGCCAAGTGGTAATGGCTCAGATCGCGCCGACAGGTCAGGAAGTCCTTTAAGAAACGGACCAGATACTCCCTTCGTTGCCGGCGGGGAGCGCTTGCAGTTCTGACCGCCGCTTTGATCAACGGCTCGGCGGGCCAGGGTTTGCCGCTGACACGCCCCATCTCCTGAAGCTTCTGCACGATGTCTTTCTTGCTGATGTTGCCGCGCAGCAACTGATGGAGCTGTTGCGCCGTGAGTATCGAGGAATAGTCGCGCTGTAAGGGCAGCAATTCGTAGGCGGCGATGACCGGAGTCATCAGCCCCGCGTCGACGAAGGAGCGTTCGGCGTGATCCAGTAGCGATCGCTGGAATCGGATCTGCGCTTTCAGCGTGGAGACCCGTTCGCGGTCCTTCTCCTTCCGCGCCACGCGAAGTTGCTCCGTAGCGAGCATCACATCGAACAGCGTGGTCACATTTGCCGGGACGTCCGCCCAGTCGTAATTGGCCTTGAGGTATTCCGCCCGGATGGCTTCCAGCTCAGCCGTGGCCTTGCTGATCTCGCCGTCGAGCTCCCCCTTGCGTGTATCCAGCGAGGCAATGGCGGAGTTCGCACCGGCACGCGCTCGTTTTTTTCTGACACGCTCGAGTTCAGTCGCGAGCCGTTCGGACGCCTGTTCCGCCTGTGTCAGGGCCATCTCGGTCTGGTCGTCCGAGCGACGCTGTCTGAACAGATACCCGAGGAACCTGTCCATCGCGGCAAAACTGTAGGCATCGTCCTCGTCCTGACCCAGTAAGACGTAATGGGTCGTCATGATCTCGTCGTCAAACTGACTCTCTGCTTGGAGTAAGGGATTAAACAACACTTCCTGCGGGACGGCCCATCGATCGTTCAGGAGGGATTGGCGCAAATCGCCCAACTGGCCTGACTCGACCTTGGCCAATTGGTCGAATAGCTGGCGGTTCATCCGAAATCGAATCCGGGCCCGATTGCGTGCGAACCAGCTCATGCGCTCGTTCTGCTCAATCTTGCGAGTGTCCACCGCCGAGCCGCCGGAGGATGCGGAGGCTCGTAACCCTTGCCGCACCATGTCCAACTCACCCTGAACGCGTTGCAACAGGAATGTCATCACTGCGAATTGGGCCAGTGGGACGAGGACAAAGGACCCGGTCAGCTTGTCACGATGAACAGCGGTCTCGACCATGCGGGCGTAGCTTGTCCTGAACTGATCCCAGTCCGCGCTGGTCGGGCCGGGAGATTTTTGACCCGGACGACCGTGGCTGGCATGTTGCTCCATCATGCTGGTGATGATCTGTGTCGCGTGGCCCACGAACTGTGGGCTCAGGCGAACATCGATATGGATGTTGTCGATCCCCTTGGTCAGGCCGGCAAAGGTAAAGCTGAGAGGGACGGCGTTTTGGAGCGGCACGACTGAGTCGGAAGGCGAGAGAAGTCCGCGTAGCGCGCGGACAACCCTGCGGACCATATTTGGGACGAAGGTTAGCACGCCGTTGGGGGGATCAAGGCGAGAGACTGAATGCTGGGGCGGTGAGTCGCATCATGCGTGAGTCCCGTGTCCGCACAGGTCGCCGCTGATACTTGTTCACGGCCCGGTTGTGCTCTGCCAGCGTCGAGGAAAACACATGCGTGCCGTCATTCCGGGACACGAAATACAGGAAGGTGGTGGGCGCCGGAAAGAGGGCTGCGCGGATCGATCGGGCGCCGGGACTGGCGATGGGACCTGGAGGAAGGCCTCTGACACGGTACGTATTATACGGAGTGGCGGCGGCCAAGTCGCGTTTTCTCAAATTTCCATCGTAGGTCTTCAGGCCGTAGATCACGGTGGGGTCGCTTTGAAGCGGAATCTTCCGACGCAGGCGGTTGTGAAACACGGCCGAGATCAGTTCGCGTTCTCCATCGACACTCGTTTCCTTCTCGATGACTGAGGCCAACGTGAGGACTTGGTGCACGCTCATGTTGATGTCCTTCGCGCGTGCGCGAAGCTCCGGCGTAAATGCCTGCCAGAGATCAGCAACCATGGTGCTGATGAGCTCCTTGCTCGTGGCATGCCTGGCAACGTGATAGGTATTCGGAAACAGGTATCCCTCGAGGCTGGACACATCGAGACCCTGGGTACGGATGAAGTCTCGGTCGGATGCCAGTCTGAGAAACTCGGCCTTATCGGCCAGTCCTTTCTGGTCAAACAGGCTGGCGATCTGGGCGACCGTGTAGCCTTCCGGGATCGTGACCGGGTAGTGCACGACCTGCCCGTTGCGGAGTATTCGGAGAATCTCCGTCGGACTCATGCCGGCATGCAGCGCGTATTCGCCTGCCGGGATTCGGCGATCCGCCCAGGTCAATCTGCCCAGAATCTCGAAGCCCCATTGGCTGGCGATCAGGCGCTCGTGTTCCAGCTTTGCGGCCAGTTGGCGGAACGGCGTCCCTTCCGAAACCTCGATAATCCTGACCGCCGGAGGCTCGGGAGAACGGGACTGATCGCCGAGCGGCAGCACCATCCAACGTACTGCCAGGTACCCCGCGATTCCCACGGCACACAGAACGAACGTAATCAGCCGCGTGCTCCGCTCAGGACTCATACATCCTCGGAGGACGCGCCGCCGGCTGCCTCCCCCCCGCCTGAGAGGCTCTGGAGGTAGCTTTGGAGCAGGATCGCGGCGGCAATACGGTCCACCGCTCCTTTGCGTTTCTTGCGGCTCACGTTGGCGTCGATCAAGATCTGTTCCGCGGACTTGCTGGTCAGTCGCTCATCCCAGGCGATCACCGGAACGCTCAGGGCCCCTGCCAGCGTTTCCAGGAACCGTTGCACGGACTCAGCTTCCGGACCCGCGTGGCCGTCCATTCGAACCGGAAGTCCCATGACCACCTGGCGGACATGGTGCTGCTGCACCAGCTTCTGGATATGCGTCACGTCCTCCGCCACCGACCGGCGTTCGAACGTCTCAAGCGGCTGAGCAGTCCAGCCGAGTTCGTCGCTGAGCGCGACGCCGATGCGTTTGCTCCCCGGGTCCAAGGCCAGGATGCGTGTGCCAGCCATAAGCTTACCGCTGAATGCCCTGTCTGACCAACTCAAAGGCCTTTTTCAACGCCGCCTCCAGTCGCGTCGGGTTCTTTCCTCCTGCCTGTGCCATTTCCGGTCGCCCGCCGCCCGTCCCGCCGATCTCGGCGGCCAGCGGTTTGATCAGTTCGCCCGCGGGGAATCGCGCCGATAGATCGGGCGTCGTCGCAACCAGCAACGCGGGCTTGTCATCCTTCACAGAGCCCAACACGATCACACCGGACTTCAGTCGGTCACGTATCGAATCGGCTAGCGTCCGCAAATCCTTCATCTCCATGCCATCAACCCGCTGCACGTGTACGGTCACGCCGGCGACGGTCATCGTCTGTCCGGAATCAGCCGTTGCTTGGCCGGAGGCAAATCGGGCCTTGAATTGTTCCAGGTCCTGCTCTTTCTCCTTGAGCAGGGCCACGAGCTTTCGAGCTTTGGGCAGGACATCACTCCGGTTGGTCTTGAGGACTTCCGCCAGTTCGTCGAGCTCCGTATCCCGCTGCCTCAACAGTTCATACGCCCCGACGCCTGTCTGGGCCTCGAGGCGCCGCACGCCCGCCGCAACCCCCGTCTCCGACACGACCCTGAAGAGCCCGATCTCACCCGTGTGCCTGCAGTGGGTGCCTCCACAGAGCTCCTTGCTGAACGTATTGATACTCACGACTCGCACCTGGTCGCCATACTTGTCCCCGAAGAACGCCAGGGCTCCGGCAGCGACCGCCTCCTGGACCCCCATGACCTGGGTCTGCACGGCATCGTTCCGCCGCACGTGCTCGTTCACCATTGACTCGATGTCGTCAATGTCCCGGGAGGACAGGGGCCTGAAATGCGCAAAATCAAACCGCAGCCGGTTGGGAGCCACCAGCGAGCCATACTGTTTCACGTGAGGGCCCAAGAGTTCCCGCAACGCAGCGTGGACGAGGTGCGTGGCCGTGTGGTTGCGCGCCGCGTTCTGTCGAGGGACCGCGCTCACCGAGGCCTTCAAACGCTCGCCCTTACGGACCCGGCCAACACGTACAACGCCCTTGTGCAGGAAGAGGTCCGGCGCCGGTTTGGTCGTTTCCTGAATCTCAACCCGTCCCTCCGGACCGATCAGCAGGCCGTGGTCGCCAACCTGCCCTCCTCCTTCCGGGTAGAACGGCGTGACATCGAGCACCAGTTCAACTTCCTCCCCCTCCACCGCCTCCTCGGCCAGCTGCTCACCCTTGAGAATCGCCTGGACGATTCCGTCCGCCTCGAGCCGTTCGTATCCGACAAACCGGGTGGGCGTGAGCGCGGATGCGCTCAGTAGAGCCCGGAGAACCCCACTGACCTTGGCTGTCTCGAAGCCGGAGCCCTTTCGAGCCCGCTCGCGTTGTTCGGCCAAGGCGGCCTGGAAGCCTTCAAAATCCAGCGTCAGCCCCTTGTCCCTGGCCGAATCCGCGGCAAGGTCCAGAGGGTATCCGTAGGTGTCGTACAGCTCGAAGAGTTTCTGACCCGGGATCGTCTTCTGCTTGGCCTTCAGCACAGACGCGATCGCTGCTGCCAGCAAGGGCTCCCCTTTTTCCAGTGTGGCCAGGAACCGCTCCTCTTCAGCCTCTGTGACCTGTCGAACCGTGTCCCTTGCCTGCTCCAGTTCGGGATAGGCGGCTTTCATGCCGGCGATCACCGACTCAGTGAGGCGATGCAAGAACGGACCGTCGAGCCCCAGCCCGAGCAATCGGCCGTACCGTCCGGCACGCCTGATGATCCGCCGCAGCACATAGCCTCGGCCTTCATTTGAGGGAAGGACGCCATCCACCACCATGAAGACCGTGCCCCGCAGGTGATCCGCGATGACCCTCATCGCCCGGTCATCGTCCGGCGACGCGCCATAGCGCCTGCCCGCCGTGTTTTCGATCGCGTGAAGGATCGGCCGAAAGAGGTCGGTGTCGTAGTTGCTGTGCACCCCCTGCGCCAACGCCGCCAGTCGCTCCAGCCCCATCCCGGTGTCGATGCTCGGCTTGGGGAGCGGCCTGAGCGTCCCGCTGCTGTCCCGGTCGAACTGCATGAACACCAGGTTCCAGACCTCGATTACCCGGTCTCCCGCTCCGTTCGGAACCGTGTCTCCCGCCACATCGGGACCTTGATCGTAATGGATTTCCGAGCATGGCCCGCACGGACCGGTCTCTCCCATCTGCCAGAAGTTATCCTTTTCTCCGGAGCGCACGATCCGCGAGGCCGGCATCCCGATCTTCTTCCACAGCTCGAAGGCCTGGTCGTCATCCTGGAAAATCGTGACCCAGAGCTTGTTCTTCTGCAACCCGACCACGCGCGTCAGAAAGTCCCACCCGAACCGGATGGCGTCTTCCTTGAAATAGTCTCCGAACGAAAAGTTCCCCAGCATCTCAAAAAACGTGTGATGGCGGGCGGTATACCCCACGTTCTCAAGGTCATTGTGCTTGCCCCCGGCCCGCAGGCACTTCTGCACCGTGACCGCCCGCTTATACGGACGCGTCTCCTCGCCCAGGAACACGCCCTTGAACTGGTTCATGCCGGCATTGGTGAACAAGAGGGTGGGGTCGGCCTGGGGGATCAGCGAGGAACTCGGCACGGATGTGTGCCCCTGCTCGACGAAATACCCGGTAAAAGCTTGACGAAGTTCCTGTGCGCTCTGATTCATGATGCGCCGCTCCCTAAGACCGCTTCGATCGACTCCTCGGCAAACCCGTACCGCCTCAGCAGGGTGGCGTCGCGGAGGCGGTTCGCCGGGTTCCGTGCCTCGCGTCTCTGCCTCAACAGCGCCGCTGCCAACTCGCGCTCGCTCCGTCCGCCGTACACGTGCTCCAGCGCTCGCTCCGTCGTCTCGCGGTCAAGCCCCTGCCCCATCAGCTCTGCCTCCAGTCGTTCCCGACCCATCGGGCGACGCGCAAGACGTTCGCTCGCCCATCGCAGCGCATAGCGCTCGTCGTTCAGATAGCCTCGGTCGACAAGCCGCTTGACCACGCTCCTGACGTGAGCCGAGGATGCCCCCAGTCTGACCAAGTATGCGTTCATCTGGGCTTCGGTTCTGTCCCGGCGGGCCAGGTATCGAAGAGCCGCCTGCTCGGTCTGATCAACGACGGGAGAAAGGGACCGAAGTGTCTGACGGCGAGGCACGCCCTTCGAGGCGGGAATGCGCTTCGCGACCATGTGTTCGATCAACGCCTGCGTTGGCGGCCTTCCATTCAGGACGCGGCGCGTCCCGCGTGAGGCCGCCTGTCGTCGGCGCGAGTATCCGGACGTTTCTCATCCAGACGGGCATCGACGCGTTTCTCGGCGGGCCGCGCGGAGACGCCGGCCATCTCGCGCAAACGGGCTTCGATCTCTTTGGCCACCGCCGGATTCGCCTTCAGGTAATCCCGTACCGACTCCCGCCCCTGGCCGAGTCGTTCCCCTTTGTAAGAATACCAGGCGCCGGACTTTTCCAGCACCCGTTTCTCCACGCCCAGATCCACCAGTTCGCCGGCCTTGGAGATCCCCTCGGCGAACAAAATATCGAACTCGGCCTGCTTGAAGGGAGGGGCCATCTTGTTCTTGACCACCTTGACCCGGACACGGCTGCCGATGACTTCCTGGCCTTCCTTGATCGACTCGATGCGTCGGATATCCAAACGGACCGAGGAGTAAAACTTCAGCGCATTTCCCCCCGTGGTGGTCTCCGGGTTTCCGAACATGACACCCAATTTCATCCGGATCTGATTGATGAACACGACCGTGGTCTGCGACTTGGAAATCGCCGCGGTGAGTTTGCGGAGCGCCTGGGACATCAGCCGGGCTTGAAGGCCCATGTGGGCGTCCCCCATCTCACCCTCGATTTCGGCCCGTGGCACCAACGCCGCCACGGAATCCACGGTGATGATATCCACCGCGCCGCTCCGAACCAGCGTTTCAGCGATCTCCAGCGCCTGCTCTCCCGTGTCGGGCTGTGAGACCAGCAGGTCATCCGTGTGGACCCCCAGCTTTTTCGCATACCCCAGGTCCAGGGCGTGTTCGGCATCGATGAAGGCGGCGACTCCTCCCGCCTTTTGCGCCTCGGCGATCACATGCAAGGAGAGCGTGGTCTTGCCGGAGGCCTCGGGGCCGAAGATCTCGATCACCCGCCCGCGGGGAAAGCCGCCCACTCCCAGCGCGAGGTCCAGCCCCAACGATCCGCTTGAAATGGCCGGCACATCCGCCGGTATCTCGGCCGTGCCGAGTCTCATGATGGCCCCTTTCCCGTACTGCTTTTCGATTTGGGAAAGCGCCAAGTCCAGCGCCCGTTTTTTCTCGTCTTTTTCAATCGTTCGCTCCGCCATTGGTCCCTCCTTTGGGCTTCGGAAAGTTCCATTATACTCAACTCATCCAGGGAAACATAGCGGTCTAATTTCAGTGCTGAGTGCCGAGTACTGAGCAAAAAATGAGCAACGAGCCCGGCCTGTCTCCGTGCCTTCACCGGTCAGCCTTTGGGAACCACAGTTCATCGTTCAACATTCCTCCTTCAGAACTCGTGACTCAGCACTCATTACCCGGCACTCGCCTTGAGAGAGATCTCCCAGAGCCTGGTGTACACGGCGCCGGAGGGCTTGAGGTCACTTCTGATCAGGGCGACGGCATGCACCCTGAGGCTCCCCAGGCGCTCTGTCTGGGCCATCAGCCCGCTTCCAGTCAAGGCTTTGCCGACCTCCCGTGATCGCTCTTTGATCCTTGCCAGCGTCAGATGCGGGCTGAACGGCCTCGCCTCTCGCGGGAACCCGAGCGTGTCAAGTCCTGAGTCCACCTCCGCCGCCAATCGAGCCAGCGAGTTCAACTGGTCGTGCTGGCCGGACACTCCCACCCAGAGCACCCGCGGCGCGCGCAGGTCCGGGAACACTCCGAACCCTCCCACCTCGACTGAAAACCGAGGTTGCGCCTGGATCGTGACCGAAAGGGTGTGACGGATCTCCTCAACCCGCGTGTCGGCGATCTCGCCGAGAAACTTGAGCGTCAGGTGAATGGAGTCCGGTCGTGCCCATTGAATGCGCGCCTCCGGAGCCAGACGAGACAGTTCCCGCATGGTCCGGTCCTTCGCCTGCTCCTGGGCTCGGGCAAGGACCTTCCGGGAATCCGCATCCAGATCCACCGCGACGAAGGCTCTGATCATCATCGTCCGCGCGAGCCGGTCGCCACCAACCACTGCCGGAGCATCTCCAACGCCGCCTGGGACGCCCGCAGCTTGATCGCCTGGCGATCCCCATGAAAGCGAAACATGCCGGTGGTACTCCCGTCACCTGACTTGCCCTCTGCACCCCGGACGCCCGGCGCATCGAGACCAACGAAGACGAGCCCGACCGGTTTCTGGGCTGTCCCTCCGGTTGGGCCGGCGATGCCGGTCACGCTCAGTCCGACGCCGGCCTGACTCCGACTGCGTATCCCGCGGGCCATCGCCTCTGCCACCTCGGCGCTCACCGCCCCATGCCGTCGAATCAGGGTTTCCGGGACCCCGAGCAGGTCGACTTTCGCTCGATCGCTATAGCAGACCGCGACCCGATCGAGATAGGCGGAGCTGCCCGCCACTTGGGTGAGTCGATGGCCGACCAGACCGCCGGTACAGGACTCGGCCACCGCGAGTGTGACATGGCGAGCAGCCAGGTGACGTCCGACCACCTCTTCCATCGTGTCCGTTCCTTCGGCATAGACAGACTGGCCCAGACGCGCGCGCACCCTTCGCGCCAGTCGGTCCAGATCACTCACGCGTGGTCCCCATGCGGTCAGCGAGACCGTCACGCCGAGTGGAGAGGCCAACAGCCCGAGCCGGACACCGCTCTCGCCGGGCACGATCCCGGTCAGCCGTCCTTCCACGTCGGACTCAGGCAACCCGAACGTATGCAGAACCCGGCGTTCGAGCCGCTCTTGCGCAGCCGAATCGAGGGACAGCTTCGGCGCAACGGATCCGGCGAACGTGCGTTCGGCTTCGGCAGGCACGCCGGGCAAGGCCACCACCAGACACCCTTTCCATGAGAGGCAGAATCCCGGGGCTGATCCGACCGGATTGGCGAGCACCTCCGCGCCGGACGGAATGAGCGCCTGGCGGAGCTGGGGACCCGTGGGAGTCCGTCCCCATTCGGCCAAGCGCCGGCGCATGCTTTCCATGGCTTCCGGCCGTCGGCGCAACGGGCGGCCGGTCAGGCGGGCGACCGCTTGTCGCGTACAATCATCCCGGGTTGGCCCCAACCCTCCCGTGAGAACCACCACCTTGACGCGTCGAGCAGCGGCTCGAATAGCGGCCGCAATGTCGGCTTCCACATCCCCCACCACGGACTTGAACCGGACCTCCACCCCCACCGAGGCGAGCTGCTCCGTGAGAAACAACGAATTGGTGTCCAGCCGCCCTCCCAGGAGCAACTCGGATCCGATCGCGATGATCTCTCCTGATCGCACGGGGATTCCCCGACCATACTCCCCCACCGATGCGGCGGATGCTATCATCGGTGCCCACAGCGGTCAACCGCCCGGCGGAGCTGCGCGATCACTCGATCTCCTTGAAATCCACCTCAAACGACACCTCACCGCCGCTGCCCGGAAACACCGAGATTCTCGTCTTGGCGAGCGGGTCTAGATCGGCATAGGAGAACGACGCCACCACCTTGGCCCGATAGGCTGGGGCATTCGGCCAGACGGCGGTCCGGCTGGCTTGGCCGTCGAACCGCACGGTTAGGGGCTTGATCGTGCGCGGACCTTGCAGCAAGACCACATAGCTGTCCAGGGCAAAATTGGGACGGTCCCCCAGGATCAAGAGGCTGATCAGGAGCGTCCGTTCCTCGAGGATCCGATTGATCTCGGCGCCGGAGGGGGTGGCAGAGCGGAGTGCAAAATGCGTGGCCATCACCGTGAGCCCGGCCAGCTTGGTCATGAGAAAGCCGCGCGGCTCTAACGCATTGGCCGAGCCGAACCAGGTGTAGAGTCGATCCGGAGGGGTCCGAGCCGCCGCCGCGACTTTCCCTCGCTCGAGGGCAGCCTCAATCTGCAATCGGCTGGGCTGCACCTCAATCGCCTGAGCGCAAACCGGCCCCGCGAGGACGTATCCGAGCGCGATGGCCCGCGCCACCCTTCCTACCCGGTTACGCGTCCGCCCCCCTGCCGTTCCCATAGGGGTGAGGCGATAGCAGATCGCCGGACCCCTGTCAACGCCTCGACTGGCCGCTGGTCCACTTGTCGAAATCGATCGCGGCGACCGAGGCTCTGAAACACACGGGAGCCTCATTCCGAACCCCGTGGCGCGGGTTGACAAACAATGGGGGGAGGTGGTAGATAGCAGCGTTCCGCTGACTATCTGAGATCGGGTCGAAGGAGGAGCGCAATGGCTAGCGCTGAGCAGGCGGGCAAGCGGCAATTCATCAACTTCTGTTTCTTCAAGGTGGATCCCGCCTGGCGGAGGCTGCCGGAAGAAGAGCGAAGCCGGGGAAAGCAGGAATTCCTCCGGGTCGTGGAAGAATACGCCGGAAAAGTCATCGTGATTGCGTATACCACGGTGGGGATTCGGGGAGACTGCGACTTCATGCTCTGGCGGATCGGCTACGAGCTGGAGCTGTTCCAGGAGATGATGTCCAAGCTGCTGGCCACCGCCCTCGGCAAATATCTCACGGCGCCTTACTCCTACCTGTCCCTGACCAAGCGGTCGATCTATGTGGATCACCATGTGCATGAAGGCCAGGAGAGTAAGCGACTGCACATCGTTCCGGGGAAGAGCAAATACATTTTCGTCTACCCCTTCGTGAAAACGCGTTCGTGGTACCTGCTGACCAAAGCGGCCAGGCAGGGCATGATGGACGAGCATATCGAGATCGGCCACCGCTATCCGTCGGTCAAGCTGAACACCACCTATTCCTTCGGGTTGGATGACCAGGAGTTTGTGGTCGCGTTCGAAACCGACAAGCCGGAGGATTTCCTGGATCTGGTGATGGAGCTTCGCCAGGCCGAGGCGAGCCGATACACCGAACGCGACACCCCCATCTTCAGCTGCATCATGAAGAGCCTGAAAGAAGCGCTCGACACTCTGGGTGGGTGATCCAGCCTTCTCCCGTCGCCTGGAGCACGGCCTTCCGGTCCCCACGGAAGGCCGTGCTGTTTCAGCTCCCCTCCACCTCACCTGCATCGGATGCCTAGCCCGGGTTATTCATGACGGTTCGTCGCGAAATCGCACAGTCGCGTCGCGAGACGGGCGCGCCGAGCCGCGAGGGACCGAGGCGTACTTGAAAGAGTACGTCGAGAGACTGAGCGGCGAGCCAGCCCGCGTGCCCGCCATCCAGAGCGCGGGCAGGCTCGTCGCAGCAGCGAATGGGCGATTGCAGCAGAAACGTTCATGAATAATCCGGGCTAAACATGCCGCCTGATTCCAACCGCGCAGCCGCTCGTGACCCCGTGGCCGCCGTACTCTCATCCGTGGTGCCGGGGTCAGGCCAAGCACTCCGAGGACGGATTCCACAGGCCGCCGTCGCCTTTCTGATCAGCGCGGCATTGCTCGGTTGCACCTGGGTGATCGCGCAGGCAGACGGAGGCGGCGCCGCCGTCTTGTTTCTCATGCTCCTCTTTCTCCCGTGGTGGGCGATCCAAAGCTACGACGCCTGGCTCGCCGCTCAGTCACCAGAGGCGGGGTTACGGCAGACCCTGAAGGTCATCTGGGACCGCGCCCACGACGTGCGGTATCTCGGAGCCCTCTTCTTGCTGACCGCCTTGACGGACCTCTATATTATCGTGGCCAACCCCGGCTACTCATTGACCGTCTTTTGCACGAGGCCAGCCGGCCTGTTGGGAGCCTTGGCGAAAGCGCAGTCCCCGACTCTGCACATCCTCATCGGCTATGGCTTCCTGCGGCTGCGCCGCTGGTCGCTGCTGCTCTACATGGCCTATGCCGGCTTCGGTCTCCTCAACGGCAGCGCGAATTACGCCTGTTTCGGGTATGGGCGCGTCAGGACGGTCTTTCTGGTGACGTTGATCGCCTTTACCGCCTACGTCTTCTGGCGCAGACGCTGCTTCACAGCGCCAGAGGCAGGGCCTCCACGGCTTTGACAGAGCAGGTGAGGCTGTGCTATCAGGGAAGCGAGCGAGTAGCTCCGGCGTAGGGGCACTCCGCGCGTAAGGCGTATCGCATGGGCGAGTCAACTTCCCTGTGTGCCATCAGACATCCGGACGGGTCCGTGAGCCTCTACGTAGATGAGGAATATGCCATCGAGAAGGGTGTCGATCCAGCCAAGCTGGTGAAAGTCGAGATCCCCCGAGAGCTCTATGTCAACGGATCAGTGCAGCAGATCCGGGAGTACGTGGCGACCTACCTGGAGTCCCAAGCGAACAGCTCTGCGTAACCCGTTCGTCTCCGTCACGCGTAGGACACCGTCATGGCCACCGTGCTGACTCCGGAACAGATCGAAGCCGTCGTGAATGCCCTCCCGGTGCAAGGGCGGATCATGTTGCGTCTGTTGTTGCTTCAATATCTGGACGTCACGCGGGAAGACATCGAGTATATGGCAGGCGATCGCCCGGATCCCCGATTTCATGCGGGGGAGAAGCCCAAGACGCCGTACATTTCGCAAGAGACCCTTCAGGGCATCACGGATCGCGTGGCCCAATACCGAACCAGAATCCGGCAGAAACGGGAACGTACCTGGCTTCAGATCCAGTGCCTGCGCTCACAGATTGCGGTGAGCGGACTGCTGTGCTCGCTGTCCGAACAGCTCCTCGCCTCCCGGTTTGGGATGGATGCGGAGGAGATTCAGGGGCTGAAAACACAGGCGCGCACCGATGTCCCCAAAACAGCGATCCGGGAACTTGATCGCAAATGGGAAGCGGACGAGATCACAGACGAGCGCTACCGCAAGGAGCGTCTGCGCGTTGAATATCAGCGTCAACTCAGGAGACTCGAGCGGGAACACAAACGCTTGGAGATCGCGAAGCGGGAGCTCGAGGCGTCAAGCGGGGTGCCGCTCCAGGACCATGAGATCGGCCACATTTGGGGGATTCCCGCCGGCAGTCTCGCCGCGCGAAAGGCCAAGTACCTCCACCAGTATCTACAGGGTCTCCAGGCCAAGCTCCAGGACGTCAGATCACCCGCGGAGCAGGCTCTTACCCCGCCGATCGATCTATGGAAGGAGACCTTCGCGGCCCTCTCGCAGCGACCTGTCGAACGTACCGTGGCGGTGTATGACGGCGGTGAAGGGACGGAAGTCGCCTTGGTGGAGAAGCTGACGGCGTTCGCAGCAGGCACCTTCCCGGAAGATCAGGAAAACCGCTTTTGGCTGTCTCTGGTCCAGGAATCCAGGACAAACGCTGAGTACGGCGATCAGACCAAATCGCTCTTCCCGCTCCAGCGTCTCTCCGCCATCTTGGCCGAGATGGACACTTCACCGGACGCAGTGGAGCAAGAGTTGATGAGCAGAGTCTCTCCGAAGCCCAGGGCGGTGGCCGTAGAGCCGAAGGAAGGGACCCAACCGTCCGAACCGCAGTTGGGCCAGTTGGGCGAGCATGTCTTGCGGAGCTTTCTCGGCGAAGACCGGAAATTGTAGCAGCGACGGCATAGGGACCCGGCCCCGTCTGCGCGTCATCTGCAAGGGTGTTGTGCTGTGCGTGGTGCTCGTTATCACGGGAGCAGCGGCATGGCTGATGGCCGGAGGCATGATGGAGATTGCCGACCTGCTGTCCCACCCGGATCAATACGATAAGCAGATGGTGGTGGTGGTGGGGAGGGTCACCAATCTGCAGATTGCCACGAATCGTCAGGGACACCTGGCGTACGGATTTCTGCTCAATGACACGAATGGTTCGGTGAAAGTCGTGGGATTAGGGAGAGCAGAAGTGCACGACGGTGAGCAGGTCATCGTGGAAGGCGTCTTCAGTCGCCTTCGCCAGGCCGGCCGCGTTATGATCTACAATGAAATCAAAGCCAACAGCATCCGGAGTCTGGATCGGCTTAATCCCGATTTGGTCGGTTGACATCCTTCCCGGTTCAATCTCCTCTTACCTGCCTGGATTTGTTGAAGGATTGTGACGTCCCCGCGTTGGGGTCATCGCTCTCCCGTCCATTGAGAGAACCCTTGACGTGGCGGATGGCCCTTGGTACATAGCATGTGCGTGGCGGTGTAGCTCAGTTGGTAGAGCAGCGGACTCATAAGCCGCGGGTCGGCGGTTCGATCCCGCCCACCGCCACCATACCTCACTTGGCGCGACAGAAGCGCTCGGCTCATTCGCCAACAGGCAGTGGCGCGCCAGTTGTACCTGTAGGCAATGAGGTTGTGTGCCGAAACAAGGTGTCGCTTCGCGACAAGGACCATCTCCACCATACCACACTTCGTGTGAACCGCCCGCTTCGATCAGATGCGGGCGGAGAGTTCTTTTGCCACCAGTAGGTTTAAATTCCTTCACCATACCAACCTTCGGTTGAACCGATGCGTTCGATCAGCTCGCAGCGGAGAGTTATTTTTCCTCCAGTAGGCTGAGATTCTTCCCTTTCCTTGAACCGGCTGCACAACGAATTACTCCTGGCCGCCGGAAAATGACGACTCCTGCAGCGAGAAGAAACTCTCTTAAGCCATGGATAAGGCGTCTATAAATTAATTGTTAACAAAATGTATCAATTATATGTATATAAGTCCCTTACGAACGTCACCCGAGGAAAAGAATGAATGCTTTGACCGCACCCTCTCACCACCTTGACACTAGCCTGCTGGCGAGATTCATACTGCTCGGGCTTATCTCTTTTCACTTGTGCGATCCAGTGAACCTCTCAGCTTTCGAGTGGGTCCCCTCTGAACAAGAAATTCAGAAATACCGTCAGAGCTGGAACCCGTTGTCAGAGGGCCCACTCCTCATTCAAGCTGTCGATATTCACCCAGAGGGACAACTCTCCGTCCGCCCATTTATTTACGGACAGGTGGCCGAACACAGCTACGGCAATCGCTTCACGTTGCCGACCGAGCGCAAACCCGGTCCGGTGCATTTGTATTCCGTGTCTCCATTAGTGACCATCGCCTACGGCCTCACGAACCACGTGGAGATAGGCACCGCCCTCTCAATGTCCTCATTCTGGGCCAGGGATTCCCAGAGCTTCAATCAAGGCAAAGGGGGACCGGTGACGACCACTACCGGCTTTGGGGACGTCTCCCTGTTCGTCAAGTATCGCCCGATGATCCAGGATCCTGACACCTCGCGGCCTTCGGTCACACTTTATGGGCAACTCGTCCTCCCGTCTAGCCGATGGACTGGCACAGAGAGACCGCCCGGTGGTTTTGCGCCCATTGGCCGGCTTCCCTCAACCCGGTTTGGCGAGTTAGGCTTCACGGGAGGCCTCACATTTCGGAAGAATTTCAGGCCATTCCGGATCAGCGGCGGCGTGTTTCACACCTATTCCGCGCCAGGCAGTGAGGGAGGCACCACCACCTATACGGGTGATATTGTCAATACCCGGCTTGTGTTTGAACACTTCCTCGATGACAAGAAGAGCTTGGCCTACAACCTCGAATTCGTGAGTCTCCATACCCTCACCTGGCGCTCGGATGGGCATGCCATTAATCGGGGACAGCGGAGCGGCTCCTCCACGCTGGGGATTGAGCCGGTGATTCAGTGGCGGTTCGGGGACACCAACCTTGTCGGCGCAGCCGGGGTTCTGTTCACGGTGGCGGGACAGAATGCCCTGGATGCGATCTACCCGAACTTCTCCATCCAGTGGTATTGGCGCAAGACCGGCAAGGTGATCATGCGGTGACAGCCGCAAGGCTGCCCTGTCTGGGCACCAAATGAATTGCGCCGGTCTTCACCGCGGCAACGACGGGTGCTCCTGAGACCAAATGCAAATCTTCCATCGCTGAGCGAGTCACGATCGCGGAAAGCAAAAATCCGCAGTCGATCCCCACTCGAAGCAGCGCTCCCATCGAGCTCACCTCACGCACTGTGCCTGTG
>JBOHOM010000245.1:0-5399 GCA_050731075.1 Nitrospiraceae bacterium | reverse complement strand
GTATTGGGTCGATTGATCAGCCTATCTCCACCAATGAGCACAATGGTCAAAACAATTCTATAAGCCTTTGTACGAAATGGGGACTGATTTATTTTTCCCATACGGACGATCCACCGAGACCCTGTGTTCACTCCAGTAAGGCTGTCGCAGCGATGGGTCTAGTGACATCGCGGGCGAGCCACACAACTAATCCAGTGTCCGGGAGTGCGAGGGCTCTGCGCGAACTTCGCCGGAGGAGTGGGGGCACCCACCGAGACTCTGTCAGGAAGGAAAACGGAAACTGACCGAGTCCGCGAGGGAATTTCCGAAGGATTCCGCCTGACAGAGTCCGGAAGGGTCCCTCCGAGAGGCGCGGAAGCGCGAGCCCTCGCACTCCCGGACACCCTCATTCTCCTTCGATGGGGACATACAGCACCATCCCCTGGCGGTTGATCATCAGGAGCGTGAGGTCCTTGGCCTTGATCGGCTCGACAATCCGTTGGTAGGCGAACAGATCGGCGACCGGCTGGTGATTGACCTCCAGAATCAGGTCCCCCGGGTTCAGGCCGGCCGCCTCCGCAAGGCTCCCCTCGTCAATGCCCGCGATCAACACGCCGGTCACTGCTTCGAGTCCGAGCTGCCGAGCCACCGCCGGGGTCACCTCGTCGACCAGCAGCCCCGCCAGTGGATGCCCGGCCAGGAAGGTCCGGGACGCCGAGGCCGACTTCCGGAGGCGTTCGCGCGGCGCTTCCTGGATCACCAGCTCGATCTGCTCCGGCCGGCCGTCACGGATGATTTCCAGGCGATACTTGCTGCCGATCGGCGCGCTGCCGATCAGGTTGCGGAGGCGCCCGGCCTCCACCACGTCTTTGCCATCGAACCGCACGACCACATCGCCCCGCCGCAGACCGGCTTTCTCGGCCGAACCCTTAGGCATCAAGTCGGTGATGATGGCTCCCTTCACATCCGGCAGCTTGAAGAGTTTCCCCAGGAGCGGCGTGACGTCCTGCGTGGACGCGCCGAGAAATCCACGGATGACACGACCCGTCTTGAGGAGGCTCTGCATGGCCGCCTTGGCCATGTTGCTCGGAATGGCGAACCCCACGCCGACGCTGCCGCCCGTCGTGCTGGCGATGGCGGTGTTGATCCCGATCAACTCGCCCTTGATATTCACCAGGGCGCCACCGGAGTTGCCGGGGTTGATGGGCGCGTCTGTCTGGATGAAATCTTCATAGTCGGCGATGCCCACGTCCGCACGGCCGACTGCGCTCACGATTCCGAACGTCACGGTCTGATTGAGCCCCAGGGGATTGCCGATCGCCAGCACGAAGTCTCCGACCGCCAGGCGGCTGGAATCGCCCCACGGCGCCGGCGAGAGGCCCCTCGCCTCGATCTTCACGACCGCGACATCGGTCTTGGGGTCGGTGGCGACCACGCGCCCCTTGAACTGCCGCCGGTCCGCCAGCAGCACATCCACATCGAACGCATCGGCCACCACGTGGTTGTTGGTGATGATATAGCCGTCGGCGGAGACGATCACCCCGGAGCCCTGCCCGTATTGCCGCCGGGGAGGCAACTCCGGAATCAGACCGAAGGGCAGGCCCTCGTCGCTGAACGCCTGGTCGCGGACGACCACCGTCGAGGCGATATTGACGACCGACGGAATGGTCTTGGTCGCCGTCGCTTTGACCTGGGCCTGTAGATCGAGGAGGGAGGGGGAGGGCACGCGGGCGTGCTTCTGAGCTCCCTCTGCGGCGCCGAGCCCCAGAGCCGTCAGGGCGACACACAAGGGCAGGCCGATCCGGCTGTGAGCGGTCAATCTCGCGCTGATGCTCATGGCCCGTCTCGCGCTACCGCTGGCCGTCCGCATCCAGAATGCTGCGGATCACCGTGATGAGATTCTCAGTGGCCAGGAGTTCCACCTTGATGTTTCCGTCCAGCAGGATGGTGGGCGTTTGCTTGACATCCACGCGCTGTCCCCACTTCTTGCCCTGTTCAACC
Source organism: Nitrospiraceae bacterium (assembly GCA_050731075.1). Lineage (GTDB taxonomy): Bacteria > Nitrospirota > Nitrospiria > Nitrospirales > Nitrospiraceae > 40CM-3-62-11. The sequence goes on along the minus strand of JBOHOM010000245.1, from coordinate 3,419 downwards.
GCTTTGGCCGGTTTGCCGCTGGCCAGTCCGGCCTCAAACGCCGCCGGGTCCAGGCCCACTTCCTTGATGAGCGACTCCCGGATCAGCCGGTCCAGGATGTGCAGCCGGTCTTTGTGAATGGTCCGGAACAGCACTCGCTTCATCTCCGTCCCCTTGCCCATCATCCTGGCTTGTTCGTACATGTCGAAGGCGGTCGGCAGCTTGCCTGAAATCACGGGAAACCCCACCATCGTCACTTCCAGCCGATTCCCGAACTCTTTTTCCAGGATCGGCAGGGCGCCTTGCTCGAACATATGGCAATGAGGACAGTAGAAATCGGCGAACTCCGTCAATTTCACTTTGCCGGGTGTGTGAGTGGACGGTTCTTTCAGTTCCTGAAATGTCCCTTTGAGCCCGGCCGGGAGAGCCCGCGCCGTGGGGGTGGTGGCCACGAAACCAATCACGCTCACCATGATGGCCGACGCCAGCCGAACGAACCACTGCATCTCATGCGTCATCTTCGTTGCTCCTTTCGCGCGCAAAACCCCTGCCCGGGCAAAGGCTCATTATACAATAGACGAATCGTGTGAGTTATAATGAACGCATGGTTCGCGCCCACATCTCCATAAGCCCCTGGGTCATGTCGGGAGCGATCGTGGCGCTCCTCCCAGCCTGCGCCCCACCCAGCTTCATCCCTGCCTCACTTCAGACCCAGGTGGACCGATCCTTGACCTTCAGCCAACTCAAGGACTCTCCCGACTCGTATCGGGGCCGCCTGCTCGTGCTGGGCGGGGAAGTCTTGACCGCCAAGCGATTGAAAGACGGCACGCGCATCGAAGTCCTGCAGCTCCCGCTGGACGGTTCGCAGAGACCGGAGTGGGACCGGACGGCCTCTGAAGGTCGCTTCGTGGCTCTTCAAAAAGAGTTTCTGGATCCGGCCACTCTGCCGGGAGGCACACGCGTGACGCTTGTGGGAGAAGTGACCGGAGTCATGACCCTCCCGTTGGATGAAACGGAGTATGCCTACCCCACGGTGGAGATCAAGACTCTGAAGGTGTGGCCGGACTGGACGGCAGCGCAGGACGGGTTTCCCACGTACCGAAGTCCCTTGTGGGGACCCTACGGGGGTGGCGCCTATTGGGGCAGCCCTTAGACGCCCTCGTTGACTTCACCCAAGAGCGATGAGGCCGGGATCACCTCCCCGTCTGCTGAATAATTCGCACGACCCGCTCATCCTTCCCGCCCAACTCGAGGTACTTCCGGTACTGGGCCAGCGCTCGGGCCAAATCCTTCCGCTGCAGCTCGTAGAACAACCCCAGGCTGTAATGGGCCTCGGCCATGTTGGGCTTCAGTGACACGGCCGTTTCGTACTCCTCCTCCGCGTCATGGAGCCGGTTCATGCTCGTATAGAGGCCGCCCAGATTGAGGTGGGCCTCGGCATATTCAGGCCTGAGCCTGATCACTTCTTCAAACCGCTTGACCGCTTCCGGCAGCTTGCCCTCGCTCCGGTACAGGAACGCGAGGTTGAAATGCGCATCCACGAGATCCGGCTTGGCGGCGACGGCCATCCGATAGGCCTCAATCGCCTTGGGCAGATTGTTTTCCTTCTCCTCGATGCGTCCCAGGAGATACCAGGCGTCAGGATGGCTGGGGTCCACCCGGGTCAGCTTCTCCAGCATCTCACGGGCCTTACGGGCCTCCGCCTGCCCGTCATAAATCACTCCCAGGCTGTAAAGGGCCCCTGTATGATTCGGGTTGAGCACCAGCAAGTCCTCATACACCTGAATGGCCTTCTCGTTGAGGCGATTTCGCTGGAACTGCCGCGCTAAGACCCAGTGCGCTTGCTCATATTTCGGGTAGATCTGGATCGCGCGCTTCAGCGCCTGCTCCGCATCCGCAAATTTCCCCTGCGCCTGGTAGACGACCCCGAGATCGTAGTGAGCCTCGGCGTACTCGGGCTTGATCTGAATCGCCTGTCTGAACGCCGAGACCGCATCTGAAGGCCGCCGCATGCCTTCAAAGTACACCTTGCCCAACAGAAGATAGGCCTGGGCAAATTTCGGCCGAATCTGAATGGCTTGCTTCAGCGCAGCGAGGGCACCGTCGTGCTTCTCCTGCTCGAAGAGCATGGCCGCCTCTTCGAAGTGTCGTTCAGCCGCATCGGGGGGGGCAGCCAGGCCGATCGTCGCATGGAGCGCAATCAGGGCCGCGACCGGGAAGCAGAACCGCGCCGATCGTGTGAGGATGTCACGCATCACTCCTCCTCGCGTAAGAAGTTGCGATGGACTATACCCAGGGAGGAAGGGAAAATCAATGCTCGCCCGGATTAGTCATGAGCGCTTCTGCCGTTCACCCGTTGCACTCGCGAGGAGCAACGGGTACCCGGGATCCGCTGTTGCGACAAGCCTGCCAAGAATCTAAGCCTGTTTGGGGCAAAGTACTTATCCGCTGCGATTTGATCGAACGCAGCGGCTCAAGCGAAGCTTGGTATGGCGATCGGCCTGCTCGGAGCGAGCGTATGCGCCCTACTTCCTCGAGAATCTTCTGTTCGGTCAACAGCCCGCCTTTGATGTAGGCCTGCACCACGCCGGCTTCGTCAATAAACACGCTGACCGGCAGGCCGTAGACCCCGTACTGATTCGCCACCCGGTTATCTCGATCCATCAGGACCGGGAACGTATGGCCGTATTCCCGGATATGCTCGACGACTTTCTGGGTGTCCTCCAATTCGTTGACGGCCAGTACCACGAATCCGTGGTCGCGGAGTTTGTCATAGACAGTCTGCATCGCCGGCATTTCGGTCGTGCAGGGCTTGCACCAGGTCGCCCAGAAATTCACCAGCACGATCTTCCCGCGGTGCTGGCTGAGACTCTGGACGCGACCGTCAAGATCCGGCAGGCTAAAGTCCGCGGCGCCCGTGCCTACCACCGGCGGTCTCGCGCCCATCCCCCACACGTCCCCGGCGAGCTGACCAACCCCCAACAGGGCGAGTAGGACACCCGCCACTCCCAACCTTTTGAAAACCTTTTTCATGCTATTCCTCCTCCCGCTCGGTCTAGTCAGGATGCCGAATGGAGGGAAGCGGGCCGAGGCGCCCACCGGGCTCGGCCCGTCCCCGTGTTCATGCCCCAGGTTTGAAAAACTGAAACGACTTCGTCAGCCCAAAGATAAAACTGGTGCCTTGCGCCAGATTGTTGTTGGAATCCCGCGCGATGGGAATCTGGGAATAGAAATACAACGAGGTCATTCTCGTTAACGGCGAGTCGAACAGCGCTTCCAGGTTGACCTGAAACCCCGGCGAAAACGCGAAAAAGGTCGACCCCGTGTTGGGCACCTGCCGGTCCGTGATGTTCGGATCCAGCACGATCGGGTCACCGGGAAACAAGCCTGGGCCGTCCGCTGGGGTAGCCGACCGCTCCAGCGACGCGCTGATGTTGTCG
>JBOHOM010000244.1:0-4762 GCA_050731075.1 Nitrospiraceae bacterium | reverse complement strand
TCGCCGGGGACCCGTTGCTCCGGGAATGCAACGGGTGCCCCTCATTGCCTAAAACTCACTCGCCCCTCACCAGCGCAAATCGTCTCCCGGCACTTCAAACGCGTTTTCAATGTGCTCGATCTCGGCCGGCTTGGCCGTTCCACCTTTGAATAGTACCACATCGAAACGGCAAGCCCGATTCCGAAGACGATGACGGGAGAGATAGTGCCCGGCCAGTCGAATGAGGCGGGCCTGCTTGCGTCCATCCACGGCGTAGGGGGCTCCCCCGTACGCAGACGTTCGCCGTGCTTTCACCTCGACGAACACCAGCACATCCGCCACTTGGGCGATCAGATCCACCTCCCCACGAGGGGACCTGACGTTGCGAGCCAAGATGCGGTAGCCTTTGTGGCGCAAGTAGCGTTCCGCTTCCGACTCGGCGACCTGCCCGAAGGTGTGTCGCTCGCCGCTCACTCACCCGCCTCCTCTTCCCGTCTCCAGCAGCACGGGGCGAAACGTCCGTCGGTGGATCGCGCAGGGCCCATGGGTGGCGAGCAAGCGAAGATGCTCCGAAGTGGGGTACCCTTTATGGGCTTGGAAATTGTATTGGGGGTAGCGCCGGTGGTAGTCCCGCATGAGCCGATCCCGGCTGACCTTGGCCATGATGGAGGCGGCCGCGATGCAGGGGGAGAGGCCATCGCCCTTGATGATGGCCCGCTGCGGCACTCGCACGGACGGAAGCGTCACGGCGTCGATGAGCAAAAAGTCCGGAGACGGCGCAAGAGCCTGGATCGCGCGGCCCATCGCGAGCCGAGTCGCTTCCAGAATATTCATGGCGTCGATCTCGCGCTCGGTTGCAACCCCGATCCCCACGCCGAGCGCGCGCTGCGCGATTTCGCCATAGAGCCGCTCTCGCTCGGGTTCGGCCACCTGTTTGGAGTCCTGCAGGCCGGCGAGCGGACAGCGTCGAGGCAGAATTACGGCCGCCGCGACGACGGGACCGGCCAGCGGACCCCGCCCGGCTTCGTCGAGGCCGGCCACGAAACGGTACCCGCAGCGTCTCGCCTCGGTCTCAAAGAACTCGGTGAGCTCCACGCGTCACAAGAGCTAGCAGCGAATAGCCAGAAGCGAGCAGCTCAGAGCCTTTCGCTATTCGCTATTTGCTACTCGCCTTTGTTTACGCCTTGCCGGCAGGCACCGCTTTCTCCGACAGGGCCACGGCTTCGACGGGATCGGCCGCCGGGCGAGCGGCGCCCGCTTGAGCCTTGGAGTCCTGAGAGAACTCCCGATCCCCGATCCTTCCCATCTTGCCCGTCTTCTCCCTGAGATAGTAGAGCTTGGCTCTCCGCACTTTCCCCTGGCGAACCACCTCGATTCGAGACACGATCGGCGAATGGATCGGAAAGATCCGCTCGACCCCGACCCCGAACGACACCTTGCGGACGGTGAAGGTTTCGCTGTTGCGCCCGCCCTTGCGAGCGATCACCGAGCCCTCGAAAATCTGGATGCGCTCCTTCTCGCCTTCGACCACCTTGGCGTGGACCCGCACGGTGTCCCCGATCTCGAACGACGGCAGCGTCTTCTTGCTCAACGATCGTTGGAGACGCTCCAACCGATTCATGTGACTACCCCTCCTCCCCGCACTGCACGGACGTGCCTCGTGCTCCCTCTCGCACGATGTCATCCAACAACCGTCGATCTTCCTCATTGAGCAACCGGTCCCGCAAGAGATCGGGACGCTTCAGATAGGTGCTGCGCAACGCCTCCTTCCGACGCCAGATTCTGATGGCCTCATGATCGCCGGACAGCAGGACCTCGGGAACCGCCAATCCCCGCACGTCCGGCGGGCGCGTGTACTGGGGGAAATCCAGCAGGAGATCGGCGAACGATTCAACGCGGGCCGATTCCGGATCGCCGAGGACCCCCGGAATCAGGCGCGTCGCCGCGTCGATGATCACCAGCGCCGGCAGCTCGCCGCCCGTCAGCACATAGTCTCCGATCGAGACTTCTTCCGGGTCCAGCGCGAGCCGGACGCGTTCGTCGATGCCTTCGTAATGCCCGCAAAGAAAGACCAGCCGCCGCCGCTCCGTGCCGAGTTGCTCGGCGAGATGCTGCGTCAAGGGGCGTCCCTGCGGCGACGGCAGCAGGAGACGAAGGCTCGACCCCGGAACGGATTCGTGATATTCCCGACGAAGCGCATCGACCGCCCGGAGGATCGGCTCCGCCTTCATCACCATGCCCGCCCCGCCTCCGTACGGCGCGTCGTCCGCCACCTGGTGACGGTCCAGCGTGTAGTCTCTCAGATTGCGGACCCGGACCTCCAGCAAGCCTTTCTCCCGGGCCCGCTTGAGGATGCTCTGCCCCAGGACCGGCAAGACCATCTCAGGAAACAGTGTAATGAGGTCACACCGCATCGGCATTCGCGTGCTCGTCTTCTCCCATCCCTGGGATCAACCGGACCGTCATGGTCCGACGTTGCAGATCGACGGAAGTGACCACCTGTCTGAGCCCGGGAATCAATATTTCCCGGCCTTCTCGGCGGACCACGAACACATGGTTGCTTCCGGTCTCCAGCACTTCTTCCAGCGTCCCGAGCAGCCGGCCCGTCTCCGTCACGACCGCCATGCCGACCAGCTCGAATTCATAATACTGTCCCGCCGGCAACGGTGGCGCGGCACCCCGGGAAATCTTCACGAACGCTCCGCGGAACTCTGCCGCCTCCTCAGGGGTGGAAAACGCGTCAAATCCGAGGAGATAGGACCCGGAGTGCTCCCGCACCCGGTTCACCACCGTGACCAGCGAACGTCCCGAGGGAGCCACGAGCGTCACGTCCTTCAGCCCCTCGAATCGCCCCGGCACGTCGCTGAGCGACCGGACCCGGACTTCGCCCTTGACCCCGAACGGCTTCTCAATCATCCCGATCGCGATCAGTTCAGCTGCATCGGCCATAGACGTCAGGAGGCCGTCTTCGCTCGCGCGCGCTGCTCCTCGAACTGCTTCCACACGCCGGACCGGCGGAGCAGCGTGCGCACGGTCACGGACGGTTGGGCGCCTTTCCCCAGCCAATCGAGCACTCGCTCCTGTTTGAAGTGCGTCACCGGTGGATTCTTCAGCGGATCGTAGGTGCCCAGCACCTCGAGATACCGCCCATCCCGCGGCATTCTGGAATCCGCCGCCACGAGTCGAAAAAAGGGCACCTTGTGCCTGCCCGCTCGCGTCAATCGCAAATGAACCGCCATGGCTACTCCTTAAAAGAAGGCTCAGGTTGAGGCTAAGGTTAAGGAATGCCTGCCTGAGCTACTTTACTCGTCTTCGCTGAATGCTAACTTGACCTCAACCTTAACCTTGACCTCGGAGCAACTGCGCCAGCTGCCGTCTCCCGCCACCATCCGTCAGGGTTTTGATCATTTTTCGTGCAGCCAGAAACTGCTTGATCAACCGATTCACGTCCTGCACGCTTGTTCCGCTGCCGCGGGCGATGCGCTTTTTTCGGCTGCCGTTGATGATCGTGTGGTCCCGGCGCTCGCGGGGAGTCATCGAATCGATCATGGCCACGGCGCGGCGGATCTCCCGCTCCGGCATTCCACCACCCGACATCGCCGCCATCTCCTTCAGACGCTGCCCGCCGGGAAGCATTCCCAGAATCTGATCCATCGACCCCATGCGATGGACCTGGGCGATCTGCCCTCGAAAATCCTCCAGCGTCAGGGCCTTCGCAGTGATCGTCTTCTGGACCGCTTCCGCCTGCTCACGCGAACAGGCCTCCTGCGCTTTTTCGATCAGCGACAGGACATCGCCCATCCCAAGAATCCGGGACGCCATCCGGTCCGGATGGAAGGCCTCCAGCGCATCCGGTTTTTCGCCGACGCCGAGAAACTTGATCGGTTTCCCGGTCGCGGCCCGGATCGACAGCACGGCACCGCCGCGCGCGTCTCCCTCCACCTTCGTCAGGATCACGCCGGTCAGCCCGACGCGCCGCTCGAACCGTTCCGCCATGGTGACGGCATCCTGGCCGGTCATGGCGTCCGCCACCAGCAGCACTTCGTGCGGCGTGATGGCACGCTTAATGTCCTCCAGTTCCTCCATCAGCTCATCGTCGACGTGGAGACGACCTCCCGTATCCAGGACCACCACGTCATAGCCTTGATCGTGGCCGCGCGCCACCCCCTCCACGCAGGTCCGCACCACATCCGCCCGTGACGCGCCGGGGCGGTCTGAACGATGCACCGGGACCTCGAGGTCGGCTCCCAGGCTGGCCAATTGGTCGCCGGCCGCGGGGCGGCGCGGGTCGGCCGCGACCAGGAGGACGCGTTTGCCTTGCTGTTTGAACAGCCGCGCGAGTTTGCCGCAGGTCGTCGTCTTGCCGGCGCCCTGGATCCCCACCACCATGATCACGGTAGGCGGAACCGACGCGAAGCCGAGGCCGGCTTCCTCCGGGCCCATCAGCCCGCGCAGCTCCTCCCACACGACTTTCACGACCTGGTGGCCCGGGGTCAGGCTTTCCAACACGTCCTGGCCGGCCGCCTTCTGACGCACCCGGTCCACGAAGTCCTTGACGATCTTGAAATGCACGTCCGCCTCGAGCAGAGCCAGGCGGACCTCCTTCAGCGCCTCCGCGATGTTCTGTTCGGTCAGGACCCCGTGGCCACGGAGGTTTTTCAGAATCTTTTCGAACTTTGCGCTGAGGCTATCGAACATGTCACATGCTCCCCGAAGACTGCCGCAAAACTCCGTCGGGGCGAAACGGCCGTTGTGGATTGTTTCGAGAGTAGACCGGTGATCC
>JBOHOM010000243.1:0-7846 GCA_050731075.1 Nitrospiraceae bacterium | reverse complement strand
AAGGAGATCCAGGGCATCTGGGAAGGAGGGAAACAACTGGCCTTGATGGCCGCATCGGCCCGCAATCTCCTGACCTGGGTGGACACCGACAACGATGGCGTGGTGGATGCCGGCGAGCAGATCCCCTTCACGACAGCCAATTCCGCGACCCTCGCGCCGTACTTGCGGGCCGGGGCGTCCCCCTTCACCGCGGACAACATCATCAACTTCATCCGCGGCGAGCAGGTGGCCGGCCTGCGCGATCGGCAGGTGACCGTCGGCGCCGGGCTGCAGGTCTGGAAGCTGGGGGACCCCATTCATTCCACGCCGACCGTGGTGGGGGTGCCCAAGGAGCGATTTGACCTGATCTACGGGGATGCCAGTTATACCGCCTTCTTCCAGCAGTACCGGAATCGCCGGCAGGTGGCCTACGTGGGGGCCAACGATGGTATGCTCCATGCCTTCAATGTCGGGTACTATCACCGGGGGGATGATCCCGCCACCACGCTGGACGTCGAGCATGGCTGGTTTACCCGAACGGCGGCCGACAACAGCGGTGGGCCGGTTCTGGGCCAGGAGCTCTGGGGCTTCATCCCCTATCAGCTCCTGCCGCAACTCCAGTGGCTAGCGAAGACGGACTATAGCCACGTGTATTATGTGGACTTGAAGCCAAAGGTGGTCGATGCGCGCATCTTCACGCCTGACGCCGACCACCCGAACGGGTGGGGGACGGTCCTGATCGGCGGGTTCCGGATGGGGGGAAGTTGCGGGGCCTGTACGGCCGGGACCGGCGCGCCGCCGATGACCGTCACGGCTGATTTCGGCAGCGGGGTGCAGACGCGGACCTTCTACAGCGCGTACTTCGCGCTGGACATCACCAACCCGGAGCAGGATCCCAAGCTGCTCTGGACCTTCGCGGATTCCACGCTGGGGCTGACCACCACCTATCCGACTGTGTTGCGCGTGAACCCATCCGCGGACCCGAAGACCGACAACACCAATGCCAAGTGGGTGGTGGCCGTGGGTTCCGGCCCCACCGCCTATAACGGGAGCAGCGTCCAGCCCGGCAGGATTTTCGCCATCAACATGGCGACCGGCCCGGGCATAGGGAACAGCCTCGTCTCCACCTTCCCCACGAGCGATGCCAATGCCCACATGGGGGATCTAATCTCGGTAGATGCCGAACTCGACTACCGGGCGGATACCGCCTACTTGGGGAACGTCATTAATAATGGGGGAGGCCCAGACTGGGCCGGGAAGCTGTACCGCCTCACCACCGGGGGAGGGAGTCCGAATCTGTCCCTGTGGGGGATCGGCTCCGGGGGAAACCGGGTGCCGACGGCGCTGCTCACGACCTTCCCGTCCGCAGGGACCACGAAGGTCGGGCCGGCCGCGGCGGCCCCGACCGTCACCATGGATGAGACCAGCAAGCTGTGGGTGTTCTTCGGCACCGGCCGCTTTTACAGCACGGTCGATATCGGGAACACCGACGCGCAGCACTTCTTCGGGGTCAAGGATCCAGTCCTCACCGGCGTGTGTGTGCAGGCCACCGTCACCAATTGCGAAAGGCCAAATCTGTTGGATGTCTCGTCCGCCACGGTCTGTGAGATCTGCACGGGCGACCAGGTCACGGGCGTGACCGGCGTGACCAGCCTTCTGGGATCCTCCAGCACCACGCTCCAGGGCATGGTTCAGAGTATGGATGGATGGTTTACGACCCTGCCTGCTCTTCGCGAGCGGGTCGTCGTCAGCCCCACGCTCTTGGGCGGCATCGTGTTCTTCACCTCGTTCATCCCCACGGACGACCTCTGCGCTGGATCGGGCAGTGGCAATCTCTACGGCCTCTTCTATCTGACCGGGAGCGCCTACAAGCCAGCCGTGATTGGAGCGACGACTGTAGGCAGCGAGACGATCGTGAACCGCTCTATCGACCTGGGCACCGCCGGCATGGCTTCCTCGATGGCGGTCCATATCGGCGGTCAGGGGACTGGAGGGTCGGGAGCGCTCAGCGGGTCGGGGTGCACGGGCCGGGTCACCGGGTTTATCCAGTCCAGCACCGGCACGCTGAGCCAGTTCTGCGCCAACCCCGCCCTGTCCACCTGGAGCCGGTACATCTCGTGGGTCAGCACCCGTGAATAAGCTTGGAACGAGCGGGCTCCACGAGATACGCGGCGAGCATGACCTGAGGGTCGCTAGACGAAACTGACCGCAGCGTCTCCTCCTTTCGGTCGAACTCCATCTTAATGGGTCCGGCGGACACCGCCGCCGGACCTATATCCGGTCCGGCTCAGAACCCCTCGCCGTAGAAGCATCCAGCCCCTAGGCTCCTCTTAATGGGAGATTTGGATAAACGAGAGACAATTGGATAACGATGGACAACGCCCCCAGTACTTCCCGTTCAAGACTTCCTCGTAAAATCAATATCATCGCCAGGCCCTCGGCAGGGCATCACTTTTGCTGTAGCTCGATCGGCGACTATGTTGCCGACCTGCCACATAGCGGAGCCTCTGATCGGGGACGGACCTGCCGGTTCTCCCGTCGACTCCACACTCTCTGCGCTGGGGGCTGCCCTGAATGCACGGGATGCGGGGACGCACGCGCATTCGCAACGGCTGACCCATTATGCGCTCGCGCTGGGCCGGCTCTTGGGCTTGCTCCAGACGGAACTCGTGACGCTGGAGCGAGGTGTCTTCCTTCACGATATCGGGAAAATTTCCGTTTCGGAGCGGATTTTGAGAAAATCCGGTCCATTGTCCAGGACCGAGTGGGTGGAGATGAGATTACATCCGGTCATTGGCTACGGGATGGCCAGCTCGATCCCGGGCCTTCGCGCGGCCGCTCCGATCGTGCTGGCGCATCACGAATGGTACGACGGGACCGGCTATCCGCGCAGGCTGAAGGGGTCCGACATTCCTCTGAGTGCCAGGATCTGCTCGCTCGTGGACACCGTTGATGCGCTCACCTCGGTGCGTCCCTACCGCTCTCCGCTGAGCATGGTGAAGGCTTGCGATCAGGTGTGGTCGGAAAGCGGAACACATTTCGATCCGCTCGTAGTGGACGCCTTCCTGGCGATCCTTCCCGCGGGATGGGAACAGCTCCAGTCCTCCATCACGCGGAAGCTGAGGCTTCCGCAACCAGAACGGGTCCTGCTGGGTCGCGGTCGTTCCTCCAGGCCGGCCTGCACCTCCATCAGGCTCACTTTTTGACAAGCTCGCGGCAAAGATGCTACCGTTTCGCAGTGCGATTCATGCTGCTGGATCGATGTGTCTTGCGCCCGGCCTCGCTGATGCTCGTCTCCTCCCGCCGCGTCCCGTCTCCGAAGAGGGTGGGTCCGACCAGCCTTCCCATCTGCATGACGCTGACCGGACTGCTGGTGCCGCTCGCCGGCGCGCTCTCGACGGACAGGGGCTCGCCTGAATCCGGCGCCCGGTCCCTCTCGCACCTGGTGCATGAGTATCTCGGGACGACGGATCCGGATCGTGCGAGCCTTCTCCTCGTTGACATTCTCAAAGACCCCCGCGCTGATCTCGACACCGTGGGCATGCTGATCAGGGAAGGACGTCCCTACGGAATGGAGCCGACCGGGGCACAGCCTGGGCTGCCGGTTCGGGTCCGGGACCGTGACTACCAGTATGGACTCTTCGTGCCGCCCTCGTACCGTCCGACGAAGGAGTATGCGCTGGTGGTCTGTTTGCACGGCGCGGGATTCACGGGCGACACGTATCTGGAACGCTGGCAGACGCGGTTGGGCGAGGACTATCTCCTGGCCTGCCCGACCCTCATGCAGGGCACCTGGTGGTCGCGTCCGGCGGAAGACCTGGTCCTGGCGACCATCCATGCGGTCCGGTCCCGATATCGAGTGGACCCGGATCGGATGTTCCTCACCGGGATGTCGAACGGGGGGATCGGCACGTTCTTAATCGGCGTCCACCAGGCGCCGCGGTTCGCGGGTCTTGCCCCGATGGCGGGCGGGCTGGATGACGTGCTGTTTCCGTTCTTGGAGAATCTCCGGGACACGCCGGTCTACCTGATCCATGGGCTGAACGACCAGGTGATGCCGGTCGAGCTGAGCCGATCCGTCGTGAAGGAGCTGACGCGGCTCGGCTATCCGGTCGTGTATCGGGAGCATGATCGAGTCCATTCCCTGGCCGGCGGGCATTTCTTCCCGAGAGAGGAGCTCCCCGACCTCGTGGCCTGGTTCGGAAGCCGTCGCCGCGACCCGGTTCCCAAGCGGGTGACGGTGGTCCGGGATGCGACGCATCTGATGGCCTTCGCCTGGGTGCGGATTGACGCGACGGATCGCATCGCGGCCTTTACGGAACGCCTCATCGACGGACAGGATGAGGCGATCGTCAATCGCGTCTACGCTAAACTGGATGCCGAGATCGTGGCCTCGAACCGAATCGAGGTGCGCACCCGCCTGGTGAGGCGCTACACGGTGTTTCTCAATCAGAAGCTGGTGGATCTCGCCAAGCCGGTCACGATTGTGACGGACGGACGCGTCAGCTTCGAGGGTCTGGTGGTTCCCACCGTGGAGACGTTGCTGCGCGACGCGCGCCTCCGCCAGGACCGAGGGATGCTGTTCCCGGCGATGCTGAGCATCTCGGTGGAGCGCGGGCCATGAAGGAGCTGCGGCGAGGCAGGAAGGGTTGGAGATGGTGGTGGGTGGGCGCCATGGTCCTGAGCCTGCTCCTGATCGGGCCTGCCTTCGAGCTGCCGGCGGAGGACTGCCAGGTGGCCGAAGAGCAGGGGGGAATGAAGTTTCCGGTTGCGCAGCTTGATGCGGGCACGCGCTGTCTGATCGGGGACGTGGTCAATCGATACACGACCTCCGGGTTGATCGGCCCTGTCCAGGCGCCGATTGCGCAGGAGTTGTATGAATATCTGCTGGACCGGCCTGTGATGCTGGCGTTGCTGGTGCAACGGCTGGAGCTAGGGGCGTACCAAGTCGCCGAGAAAGCCCAGCACCAGTTTTGGGTGAACGACGGGGAGGGGACTCAAGGGTTGTTCACCCTTCTCTATCAGGATCAGGGCCACCGAATCTATCACATCACCGGCTACCATGAGGGGCAACTGTTTCCCATGGTGCGGGCGAAGGCGGTGGTGTTTATGAGGATCCAGCCCGTGCAGACGCAGGATGGCCATCCTACCGTGGAAACCGCTCTCCGTGTCTACACGCGGTTGAACGATCCGATCCTGGCGGGACTGGTCCATATCCTGAGCCCGCTGCTGGGCGACGCGGTCACCCGCACCCTGGCGAAAGGGTTTACGGTGATCAATCAATTGGGGAGCCGCATGGCTCAGGACCCGGGCCGCATCACCAAAGAAGTCGCCGCTCTGTCTTCAATCGAGTCAGACCAGCGGCAGAGTTTGACGGCGCTGCTGAAGGCCCTGTCCCGGCCCACCACTCAGCGCCAACCTGCTGCCCGTCCAGCCCCCCCATGATGCAAACACGCGGCTTCCTCCTGCTGTGCGGGGTCGGCGTGTTCTGCTTCCTCAGCTATAACCTGGTGCGCATGCCCGTGTTGGCGCTGTTTGCTCAGTCGTTGGGCGCCGGTCCGGAAAGCATCGGGTTGGTGGTGTCCGCCTCGACGCTCACCGGCGTGCTGTTGAAGCTCCCCGGTGGGGCCTTGTCGGATATTTATGGCCGGCGCGTGCTGATGCGGGTCGGGGTCATCGCGTTTGGATTGCCGCCGTTCGTCTACCCGTTCGTGTCGGATCTGGACATGTTGACCGGATTGCGGTTCCTGCATGGCGCGGCGACCGCGATCTTCGGGCCAAGCGCCCTGGCGACGGTGGCAGACATGTACCGGGAGCGACGCGGCGCGGCGCTGGGCTGGTACACCGCGTCCACGCAGGGGGGGGCGCTGCTGGGCCCGGTTCTGGGCGGCTGGCTGGTGTATTCAGCGGGGTTTCCGACGACCTTTCTGGCAGCAGGGATCTTCGGCTGTATCGGCCTGTTGTTCTTCTTCAGCCTGCGGATGAATCCGCCTCCCCCCGAGCACAAAGACAAAGGGGTGGGACCGGTGTTGGCCGAGATGTGGAAAGGCTTTCGGGTGGTCGCACACAACACCCGCGTGCTCGTGACCAGCGCCACCGACGCCGCCAAGATGATCGCGAACGGCGCATTGATGGCCTTCCTCCCGATCTATGGGGTCTCGGTCGGGTTGAATCCAGGCGAAGTGGGTCTGCTGTTCGGGATCCAGGGAATCACCTCGTTCCTCTCCAAACCGGTGATGGGACGGACCTCAGACCGGGTCGGACGGCGGCCGCTCATTCTGCTGGGCCTCGCGATCTGCGCAGGCACGTTCGTGATGATCCCGCAGGCCTCCGGCTTGCCGATTCTGCTGGCCCTCGCCGCCGGCTTCGGGTTCGGCGAGGCGGTGGTCTCCTCCTCCACCTCGGCGCTGGTGGCCGATCTCTCGGAGCTCAAGACGCTGGGCGCCGGCATGGGCATGCAAGGGACGATCATGGACATCGGACACGCCAGCGGTCCCCTGCTGGCCGGCGTGCTGATCGGGCATCTGAGCTACCAGGGCGCCTTTGCCGTGATCGCCACGATTCAAGTCATCGCGGCGGGGCTGTTCTGGGCGCTGGTGAGGCGATAGCCTCCTCGCGTCGGACCGTACACTGACGACGGTGTTATAATGTCGCAGACTCGCGGCGTTTTTTGTTCATGCAGTCACCGATGAGCCTAGCCCATGTTCACCGGTATTGTTGAGGAAATGGGAGTCGTCAAGACGCTGGACAAAGGCGTCTCGGGAACCCGTCTGAGCATCCTGGCTTCCCTCGTGCTCGGTGACCTGGCCGTCGGCGCCAGTATCAGCGTCAACGGCGCCTGCCTCACCGTCGTGTCGGTCGGTGAGCGCGAATTTGCGGTGGAGGTCTCACCGGAAACTCTCGCGGTGACGACACTCGGACAACTGGGGGCGGGCACGCCCGTCAATCTTGAGCGGGCGATGCGGGTGCATGAGCGGATCGGCGGACATCTGGTGGCGGGTCATGTGGATGGGGTGGGCTCGATCCGGAACCGAACGCCGGAGGGCAACGCGATCGTCCTGACGATCGAGGCGCCCAAGGAAGTCCTGCGCTACTGCGTCCACAAAGGGTCGATCACGCTGGACGGCATCAGCATGACCATCAATGAGGTCGGCGACCGGACCTTCAGCGTCGCGGTGATCCCGCATACCGCCAAGGCGACGACGCTGGGCCTCAAGAAACCGGGAGAGACGGTGAACCTCGAGGCCGATCTGATCGGGAAGTACGTCGAGCGCCTCCTGCAGGACCGTGGCCACCTGCCGGCCAAACCGGCCCCCGGCATTGATCGGGAGTATCTGCAGAAACGCGGATTGATCTAAACAGGCCATCGGCAATAGGCGAGAGGCTATCGGCTATTCCTCCAGCGTTGAGATATCGCCGGGGTCCTGGCCCAGCTCCTTAGCTTTGAGGACGCGGCGCATAATCTTACCGGAGCGGGTCTTGGGGAGCGACCCGACCACTTCGATCTCCTGCGGCACCGCGATCTTGCCCAGTTCCTTGAGCACCTGGTCTTTCAGCGCCTGGATCAGGGCGGGACTCTGCTGGTGGTCTTGTTTCAGGATCACGAAGGCCTTGATCGCCTCGCCGGCGGTCTTGTGCGGTTTTCCGATGACCGCAGCCTCGGCCACGGCCGGGTGACTCACCAGCGCGCTTTCCACTTCGGCGGTGCCGATGCGGTTCCCCGCGACCTTGATCACGTCGTCGGCCCGACCCATGAACCAGAAGTACCCGTCTTCGTCCTTCCGGCAGACGTCCCCCGCGGTATAGCAGTTGGGGATGATGTTCCAGTACGCCTTGTAGCGATCGGGATCTTTGTAGATCGTGCGCA
>JBOHOM010000242.1:0-6546 GCA_050731075.1 Nitrospiraceae bacterium | reverse complement strand
CTGATCGCCCCGATCGGCTTCATCTCGGACCATGTCGAGGTGCTGTACGACGTGGACATCGAGTTCAGGAAGTTGGCTCAGTCCAAAGGCATGCAGTTGGAGCGCATCCCCATGCTGAACGCGAGCGCACCCCTCATCGAGACGCTGGCGTCGGTGCTCGTGGAGCACCAGGCCTCCCCGGTCAGGTAACTTCCCTCCATGTCGGACTCTCCCGCACATGTCGCGATCGTCGGCGGCGGCATTGCCGGGCTGGCGACGGCGTTCTCGCTCCAGGAACGGGCGGCTGAAGCCGGGATCCCGCTGGCTTGCACGCTGATCGAGTCGGACCGCGAATGGGGGGGGAAAATCGTCACGCATCGGGTCGGTGATCTCCTGATCGAAGCCGGCCCTGACTCATTCCTGTCGCAGAAGCCGTGGGCCCTCCAACTGTGTGCGAAGCTCGGGCTGTCTGACCGCGTGATGAACACCAACGAGGCCCACAAGAAGACCTATGTCTTTTCGCGCGGTCGCCTGCGGGAGCTGCCGGAAGGACTGGTGGTCATCGCGCCGGCGAAGCTTGGATCGTTGCTCCGGAGCGGCCTCTTGTCCTGGCCGGGAGTGGCGCGGATGGCCTTGGACTTGGTGCTTCCGGCGCGGCGGGCGGACGGTGATGAGTCGCTGGCCTCGTTCTTCCGTCGTCGGGTCGGACGCGAGGTTTTTCAACGCGTCATCGAGCCCCTGATGGCCGGGATTTACGCCGGCGACGCCGAACAGATCAGTCTCAAGGCGACCTTTCCCCGATTCCTCGAGATGGAGCGCGAGCATGGCAGCCTCATCCGCGGGATGCTGGCCGGACGCAAATCCGCCCCTTCGTCCGGCCTGAACGCTGCGCCGGCCCGGACCATGTTTGTGACGCTCCGGGACGGCCTGGGCGAGATGGTTCGCGTGTTGGTGGCGCGGCTCAGTGAGGGCGGTGTCACGATGCGGCCGGAGCATCGGGTGATGGCGTTACGGGTGCGTTCCACCCGCCCGGGGACGTGGACGTATGACCTCCTGTTGGAGAGCGGTCAGGTGGTGACGGCAGACGCCGTGGTGCTGGCCACCCCCGCCTATGTGACGGCCGATTTGGTCCGGTCTCTGAGTCCGACGGCAGCGGGCACGTTGGAGACGATTCCCTATGCCTCGACGGCGACGATCTCGTTGATGTATGGCGCGGATGAAGTTGGATCGTCACTGAGAGGATTCGGGTTTGTCGTCCCGAGGGTCGAGGGACGACCCCTGCTGGCGGCCACCTGGACCTCCTCGAAATGGGCCCATCGAGCTCCTCCGTCTCACGCCCTGGTTCGCGCGTATGTCGGGGGCGTGGGGCATGAGGCGATCCTCAAGACTGACGATGAAACGATCGTACGGCGTGTGCGCGAGGAATTACACAGTATGGCCGGGATCACGGCCATGCCGACCTCTGTGTGGGTGCATCGCTGGGAGCGCGGCATGCCGCAGTACACCCTTGGCCATTTGGACCGGCTCGAGGTGATCCAGGGCTCGTTGAGCCCGTACCGGGGCCTTTACCTCACCGGTGCGGCCTATCGTGGGATCGGGATTCCTGACTGCATCCGCGATGGCTCGGACACGGCTGAAGCGGTGGTCCGATACGTGATGGCGCGAGGCGCTCGCGCTGACTGAGAGGGGCTTGCAAAAGCCCCCGGCGCAAACTTATAGTCTGAGCGGTCGGCGGTCAGCAATAAGCGTCGCGCGCGTCCGTTGAGTCTATTGCGTCGTTGCGTTCGTGGCGTCTTTCGCGACAGACGCAACCGACGCACTGAAGGAGGTCGGCATGGGTGGAGTACTACTGGTGTGCGCCGTTTTGGGAGTCGCCGTCGCGTGGGTGGCAGTGCGACGGTTCTTGAAGCTGACCAAAGACGTGGCTCAGCTCAAACGAGATCAGTATTACGCTGAAAGCCGGCTGAAACGGGTGCCGGAGGAGATTCGAGAAGCGGTGGAACCTCTGCGGCTGCACTTGGCCAAGATCGCCACCGGCGGGCGCGTCCATCCGGAGATGATCCTCCATGGGCGTTTGTACCAGGATGTCTCTGCGGATGAGGCTCAGCGAGTCATGGAGCGCGCGGCGGGGCAGACGCCGGGCACGGTGTTGCTGGTGGATGTCCGGACACCAAGAGAATATGCGGTCAAGCGCGTCGTCGGCGCAAAACTGGTTCCGTTCGAGGAGCTGGAGGCCCGTTATAAGAGCGACATCCCGGAAACGGCGGAGAAGGTGTTCGTCTATTGCATGGGCGGGGAGCGGAGCCGCTCCGCCTGTGATTTTCTGAGCCGGAGGGGCTACACGAATTTGTACAATGTCCGGGACGGGATACAGGCCTGGCGCGGCGCGATGGAAGGCGAAGGCGAACTGAGCCTCATCCAGATCCAACCGGCGCAGGGCGGGGGTCGGATGGTGTGAGGTCATGGGTGTATGAGGGATTCTTTTTCCATTCTGGATGTCAGCGGACCGTATCGGGAACCCCGCGAACCGGTTTTCTCCTACGATTACACGATCCAGCGATCCGATTGGCCGACCGCCAACGGCGTGCGGATCAAGGTGTCGATTCCGGACGAACTCGACTATCTCAAGAACAAAATTCTTGCGGTGAGCGGCGGCAGCCCTGGGCAGCAGCTTCGCGTCACGCAGCTCCTCTGCCGTCGGATCGCGGACCGCAAACTTCAGATCGCCGACGAAGAGAGAATGCTGCTGGAGCGACGCGACGTCATGATCGGCCCGTTCACCGGTTCGCTGGTCCACCTGTTCGCTGCACTCGAGGCGTGGATGAGCGAACAGAAGACGTCGCTGCGGCAGGAGGTCAGGGACCAGACGGGCCTGTAACCGGGCAGCCGGCCGGCTCCAGCGTGTCTGTGGATAAGGGTGTGGATAACCACTGCTGGCTCCGCGATTGTCGCCCCGCCTAGGTACTCCTCCTGCCCCTCCGGGCTTCAGGTCTTGTGCTGATCCTTTGCGTGAGCTCTACGTATAGGGCGCTAAGGTATCTCAGGAGGGAGGACCAGGCGTCTGGGCACAGCCTGTGTACAACGGCAGAGGGCCAGGCTGGCGGGTTTGAGGCCGGCGCGTCCGGCCGGCCATGCGTCGCCGGTTGGAACGACTGAAGACAAGACCGCTCAGAACACGCGACGGTAATGTTTGGAATGCACACCGGATTCATCCGCGAAACCAAGTGAGCCGTGATCGGGAGTTCCGGTGTCATTGAGGTCAATCCGATAGTGGCCTCGAACCTGTTCCATGGCAGTCTCGAACGGCACGGCCTGGGGATAGAATTCTCCCGGCGCGTGCGCCCCGCGAGCGAGCACGCGAACCACGTCGATGACGGCAAAGCGCGAATCGGAGAAGATAAAGATATCGGCGACCGCGTGCTCGCCGAGTTTGTGCTTGGGCGTGGTGGGCGGCAGCAACGTGGACAGCGTGTTGGAGACCCGGGCGTCTCGGAACCGCTTCAGAAGACCAATGACCTGGCTGTCGGTCGCCTGTGGAGGCACCACCACACTGATCGCAGTCATCTCCCGAATCGTGGCGTGCACCTTGAACATCACCGGCGCGGCGTCGGGATCCTCGGGGATCGCGGCTGGGACGCTTTCCGGGGCCGTCCCTTGCCTGTGTTTGGGGTTCGGCACGATCAGCCAGATAAACAGCCACAGGCCCACGATCGCGCCGAAAATCACGATGATGGGATGGACGCCGGCTCGCTTGCCTTCCTGGTAGTGGTCCTGTTCAGTGTCCATGGTGTCCCCGGGCACAACTCCTCTAATGTCCTGAGCCCGATCCTCTCCGGTAGGGGGCTTGCTTCCGTTTCGCTTCCTCCCACAAGGTATCCATCTCCTCAAGCGTCATCTCTTCCAGCGTTAGGCCGGCACGGGCCGCCTGCGCCTCGATATACTGGAATCGATCGGTAAACCGGTTGACCGCCTTCCGGAGCGCTTCTTCCGGATTGACCTTGATGAAACGAGCCAGGTTGACGAACGCGAAGAGCACATCGCCGAATTCCGACTCGACTCGATCATGGCGTTCGCTGTTCGCCTCCGTTGTTCCTGCCGGTGAAGGGTCCTGAGAACCAGGCGCCATCGCTTCACGAAGTTCTTGCAGCTCTTCCTCGACCTTGTCCATCACGTGGCTGACCTGTGGCCAGTCGAATCCCGCGCGGGCGGCGCGCGCCTGGATCTGGAAGGCTCTGAGCAGCGCCGGGAGTGTCTTAGGAACCCCGTCCAGGTGCGAGCCGGGCCGGCCGGTTTGCTGACGCTCCTCGTGTTTGATCCGCTCCCACCGGGCCAGCACCTCGTCGGCGTGCAGAGGGTCCCCTCCTTTTTGCGAGTCCCCGAACACGTGGGGATGACGTCGGACCAGTTTCCCGGCCAAATGCTGCATGACCTCGTCGATCGTGAACGCGCCTGCTTCCGTTCCAATCTGCGCATGAAACAAAACCTGAAGGAACAGATCGCCCAGCTCCTCCCGAAGGCCTTCCATGTCTTTTTGATCAATTGTCTCGAGCACCTCGTAGGCCTCCTCGACCAGATAGGGTTTCAACGAGTCGTGGGTCTGTTTCCGGTCCCACGCACAGCCGTCCGGCGCCCGGAGCTTGGCCATCAATCGAACGAGCTCATCAAACCGTTCCGACATTTTTAATTCTCTCAGTAGACGGCCTCCGGTCCGAAGGGCGGGCTACCTGTCCAGCAGGATCCCCTACTTCGAGGGTGGCCTGGCTGATCCCCTATTGCGCGCGTCCAGCGAGCACTTTCCGAAGTGCGCGATGCGCGAGCACGGGGGATTAGCCTGGCCGCCCTCACCGCGCGCCATTATACCTGTTTCCTGGCCGGCTTCAATCCGTCCTCTGCTTGCGAGGCGATTCGAAAATATGCTAACTTACGCGGCGATAGCTACTCCGGAGGTCATGAATGGGCAGGGAAGAAGAGAAAGGGTTCGTGATCCGGGATCGCCGCTCTCAATCCGGCGAGACCCCGTCGGCTTCGGCACGTGAAACCCCGCCGCCGGCGTCTCCGCGGCGGACGGAGCCGGCTCCCCCCGATGATCAGGCTGATGCCCAGGACCAACATCCGCCAGTCACGTTCTCATCCTTCGTCTTCTCGCTCGGCACGTCGGCCCTGATGGTGATGGGCGAGCAGCTTGATCCTCAGCAGGGAAGACCCCCGGTCAACCTGTCACAGGCCAAAGAAATCATCGACATTCTCTCGATGCTGGAAGGCAAGACTCGCGGAAATCTCAACCCCGAAGAGCAGGCGATGCTGGATGACATGCTCTATGCACTGCGGATGAAGTATGTGGATCTGGCATCTCCATCCGGGGGACCGGGGACCCGGCAGGGGACCAAGTCGTCTTGAACCCCGTCCCCGTCTCGGCGGTCGGGTGCTCAGTCCGTCTTCCAAGCCAGCCCGCCGGTCGCCTCGATCGTTCTTCTCAGAAATCAGACCGGCTCTTCGGGATACGAGACACGGGGCACATCGCGAGGGCGACCCAGTGATGAACATTCGTCGTAGGATACGGAAAGCCATCCCGGCACTGCTCGTGGCGGGTGTCGGCCTGGCCATGGCTGAGCCGGCCTGGACCGGCGGAGAAGTGAAGGCGGGTCTGCGCGCAGAGCCGGCCGGGCCTGCAGGGCCGTTGCTCAACCGGAACGACGACGCGGCTGCCGGCCGCCGCAAGGTGGCCTGGTCTTGGGCGCAAACCGGCTGGAGGCTGGTTGCGGCCGGTGAATATGGCCGCGCGGCACAGGTCTTCACACGAGCCACCGAACTGTCTCCCCATGACGCGTCATCGTTCGTCGGGCTCGGGCTCAGCCAGCATCGCCTGTCCCGGGACGATCTGGCCGTGGCGACGCTGGAGCGCGCCCTCCGACTCGATGCCAACGCCGGACAGGCGCATCACCTGTTGGGCGACATTCATTACGCACGGCGTGAGATCAGGGCGGCCCTCTGGCATTATGAGACGGCGCGCAGGCTGGACCCCAATGATGTGGTGATCCAGGACCGCCTGCTCGCCACCCGGCGTGAATCTCGCGCGGAAGCCGGGATGCATCGCCTCTTCAGTCCCCATTTTGTAGTGAAATTCCAGAGCCCCGCGGACCGTCACGTGGCCCGCGCGGTTGCAGATCGTCTGGAGCTCACCTACAAGACGGTGGGGAGCCGTTTCGCCTATTTTCCGCCGGGGACCTTCACGGTGATCCTGTACTCTGCTCCGCAGTTCCGGCACGCGACGTTCAGTCCCTACTGGGCTCGCGGCCTGTTCGATGGCCGGATGCACCTGTCGCTTGGGGGGATTGCCGGCGATCCGAAGGTCGCCGATTCGCTGCTGACGCATGAATACACCCACGCCGTCGTCCACCGGCTCAGCGACGGGCATGCGCCCGCCTGGTTGAGCGAAGGACTGGCGCTGTATTTTGAGGGCGGCGCCAAGCCCTGGGGGCGTGACTATTTGTCGCGCCATGCGTGGGAATTGGTGCCGCTCCACTCGCTCCACGGCAGCTTCTTGGAGCTGGCCCCGCGCGCCGCGAG
>JBOHOM010000241.1:0-6962 GCA_050731075.1 Nitrospiraceae bacterium | reverse complement strand
CATGCCTCCCTCCTCCCCCGCGCACCCTTGACACCTCCCCACGAGCAGACTAGCCTGCTGCTGCCCGGTGCAGAAGAATGGGCGAAGCAGGGAGGGGAGAACATGCGATTCATCGGGTTGCTGATGGTTTTTCTGGCGTTGCCGATCGCCGCGTGGGGCGCCGACAGCGCGAATCCGGAGACGCCGACTTTGACGGTTGCCGGGACCGGCAGCCTGACTGTGGCCCCCGATACGGCTTTCGTCACCGTCGGGATGGAGACGGCGGGGCAATCGCTCTCGCAGGCACAGGCCCAGAACTCCGCCGTCATGCAGAAGGTGATGGAGCGGTTCCGGGCCTTGAAGATCGACAAGGAGCGGATCCAGACATCTTCCTTCACGGTCACGCCACAGTATAGGCCTTCGCCCAAGCGCCCCTTAGATCCACCACCCGCGCCGCCGGAGATCGTCGGATACAGGATCAGCAACACCGTGACCGTGGAGGTCCGCGATCTCGAGAAGGTGGCCGCTGTGATCGAGGGGGCATTGACCGCCGGGTCGAACCACTTCCAGGGATTGCTATGGGCCTTACGCGACGAGCAGCCAGCCCGGCTCAGCGCTCTGAGGATTGCCGCAGCGAAGGCACGTGAGAAGGCGACGGCCCTGAGTGAGGCGCTGAACGTGAAACTCGTCCGGCTGGTGACCGTGAACGAGGGAGGCCATGTCATCCGCCCCATGCCCTATGCGGGTTTTTCGATGCGTGCGATGGAGCCGGCCGCTGCCGCACCCCCGGTCTCTTCCGGGGAGATGAAGGTAGAGGCCACGGTCACGTTGGTCTACGAGATCAAGCACGACTGACGGTTCGATGAATCTTCGCGCTGCGCTGATCTTTCTCCTGCTCGGCTTCGTCGGCCTGCTGATCGTGATGGGAGCCGTCAGTTACGTCCGATGGCTGAAGGTTGCCTACCCTCGGCACTACCGCACGATCCTGGCCGTGCTCTGCCTCGTGCTTGCGGGCGCCGGGGTCCGGGTCTACCTGGAGGTGAGGGAGCGGCCGGTGTTTCACGCGGGCGATCTCGTGACGCTCCAGGAACCGGTCGTGGCCAGAGTCATCCCTGCCCAACGCAACGCGCCCGCGACAAGCTGTATTGTGGAGATCTACGAGCATCTCTCGGTGCTGGACACACAATCCGGAACACTGAAAGCACGTGTCGAAAGTAACAAGGGATCCGGTCCCAGCTTCTGTCCGGTCGGCGCTGAGGTCCAGATCGAGCTGGCCTGGCTCCGCGACTTTACCCTCACGCGCCGGGATTGAAGGGTTGACTTTTTCCTCGGATTCACGCAATCTCCCGCTGACCAAACCCGTCCCCGCGGGGACATGGCACCCAACTCTATTGAGAGGAGAGGTATACGATGGCCACGAAGAAGAGGAAGCCGAGTGCCGCGTTCATGAAACCGATGACCCCCAGCGCCGCCCTCGGCGCAGTGATCGGCAACAAAGCCATGCCGCGCACCCAGGTGACCAAGAAGATCTGGGAGTACATCAAGCGCAGAAGGCTGCAGGACTCCAAGAACAGACGCATGATCAACGCCGACGACGCTCTCAAGGCGGTATTCGGCGGCAAGAAGCAGGTGTCGATGTTCGAGATGACGAAACTCGTCAACAGGAATCTGAAGTAATCCGGGATTTAAGCCATGGGGCGCCTGCTGCAGGCGCCCCATGCGCCTCCCTTGGCTTTCCGAGGAGATAGAAAGAGGAGCTGAAGTAAGACTTTAAGCAACTTCCGCGGCTTTCTTGAGCGGCTCCAGCAGCTTCTCCGGGACCGTGAGCCCCCCGCGTCCCAGGCCCACCTCGATGTCCGGTTTCGTCAGCCCGTGGAAGTCGCTGCCGCCAGTCACCAGCAGGTCCAGCCGCCGCGCCATGTCGAGATAGTCCGCCGTCTGCTGCGGCTTGTGCGTGCTATAGTGGGCCTCGATTCCCATTAACCCCGCGCCCTTCAGTTTTTCGCAGAGCGTGAAGAGTCCCTCCGCCGATTCCCTGACCCAGGTGGGGTGCGCCAAAACCGGCAGGCCCCGGGCCGCCCGGATCCAGGCGATGGCCTCGGCGGGCTCCGGCAGGTCCCGGGCCACGTAGGCCGGCTTGTCCTCCCCCAGGTATCGGTCGAACGCCTCCTTCGCGGACTTCACGTAGCCCTTCTCCATGAGCACCCGGGCAATGTGCGGGCGGCCGACCGAGTCGCTGGCGGCGCGCGCTCTCACTTCCTCATAGGTGAGGGCCAGGCCGAGCTCGTTCAGTTTTTCGACGATGCGCGGGTTGCGTTCGTGGCGGCCGGCCCGGAGGCGCGCCAGTCGGGGGAGCAGCAGAGGGTCCTGCCAGTCCAGGAAGTATCCCAGGATGTGCAGCTCGGTTTCCCCGTACCGCGAACTGACCTCGATGCCGGGGATGATCTCGATGCCCAGCCGCCCGCCGGCCTCGATGGCCTCCGGAATCCCGTCCACGATGTCGTGGTCGGTGATCGCGAGGGCGCTCACGCCCGCCTTCTGCGCCAGGCGCAGCACCTCGGCGGGCGGGAGGCTGCCGTCCGAGTAGGTGGTGTGGAGGTGGAGGTCGATGCGGGGCATTCGTGATTCGTTATACGTTATTCGTTATTCGCAAGATACAAGAAGGCTGATCTCTGAGAATAAGTGAGCAAGATGATTCACGGACCTTCTTTTCTCCTCCTTGTTTTCACGGTTAACGAATCACGAATAACGTATAACGTCTTACTCGCGCTGCGCGAGGAGCCGGGCCGTGAAGGCCGGCTCGTCGTCGTGCGCTCCCTCGTGTTCGCCTTCGTCGTAGTGCAGGACGCGCAGCCCGGCGGTGAGACGCAGCAGCTCGTTGTGCGACAGGCAAAACTCCCGGCGCCGCGGATGCCGGCCGCGCAGGTGGTTGTCGATCAGGAACGTCTCGTAGATCAACATGCCACCTGGTTTGAGCGCCTGCAGGAGGGGAGGGAACAGCGGGCGGTAGAGATAGAAGAAGCCGAGAATGACGTCGTACCGTTCCTTCGGGAAGTCCGGAGGCGACTCCGGATCGGCCTCCAGGTCCAGGTGTCGGACCGTCAGATTCGGGAGGTTCCGTTGCCGGGCGGTCGCGGCCAGCTCAGCCAGCGCCTGTTCGTCCCGGTCAAGGGCTTCCACCGCGTGCCCCTGCGCCGCGAGATAGAGGGCGTTCCGGCCGCGCCCGGTGGCGACATCCAGGGCCGTGCCTTTGGGCAGGAGAGGCAGTTGCTCCATGAGAAACCTCGACGGGCGGGGGTCCATGATCTGCGCGGCCCGGGTCCGGTCCAGACGCACGCCGACCGACCCGCGCACACCGGCGACCGGAGGCACCAGTTTCCTCACCCAGAGCGAGATCCTGGACACGGGAAATTCCGCAAACGCCATGGCGCTCAGTCGTTCCGCCAGCGTCTCGAGGAGGCAGCACTCCCGACCGCGGCCGACTTCGATGATCCGCTCGGCCACCTTCGCATAATCCACTGCCCGCTCGATGTTATCGGTCTCGGCCGCCGCGCCGAGCGGATACTCCAGCTCCAGATCCACGCCGATCGGCTGCGCGAGCCTGCGTTCGGCGGCAGTGGTCCCGCAATGGCCTTGGAATTCAAGACGTTCGATGACTAGACGCTCCGACATGCGGCCATTCTGGTCGAACCGCTGCGGCCTGTCAAGGTCGGCCGTCCTCCACTTGACTATGTTTCAAGCCGACTCCTATAATCGCCCTTGTTTGGCGAAAGATTGCGATTCACCGAGGGAAATGGCTGAATTCACGCACTTCAACGAGTCCGGGCGGGCGCGGATGGTTGATGTCGGCGCCAAAGGGTCGACCGAGCGGGTGGCCACGGCAGAGGGGCGGGTCTTGATGGCGCCCGAGACCTTGGAGAAGATTCAGCGGGGCAAAATCGCCAAGGGCGACGTGCTGGCCGTCGCACAAGTGGCGGGCATCATGGGCGCCAAACGGACCCCCGACCTGATCCCCATGTGCCATCCCGTGTTGCTTACCAGCATCGATCTCACGTTCAAGGAAGAGCCGCAGCCCGATCGGGACGGGCGCTGTTCGATCACGATCACGGCGACCGCCAAGACGACCGGCCAGACCGGCGTGGAGATGGAAGCCATGACCGCGGTCTCGGTGGCGGCCCTCACGATCTACGACATGTGCAAGGCGGTGGACAAAGGCATGAGCTTTAGCGACATCGCGCTGCTCTCCAAGTCCGGCGGGAAGTCGGGAACGTATAACAGAGGAGGTTGAGGTCAAGGCTGAGGTTGAGGCCTGAAACGGCCAAAGGACCTTGGGCATTACACTCAACCTTAACCAGAGCCTCAGCCTCGAGAGAACTATGGTTACCGTCAAACTCTTCGGCCTGCTGAAAACGCTCGCGAGCCATGCGGCCGACCTCTCGGTGGCGCTCAACGGAGGCTCCCGCGTCAAGGACCTCGTGGCGGTGTTGCAACGTTCCCATCCGCAAATCAGCGAGCTGATCCAGAAAAAGACAGTGTTGGTGGCGGTGAACCAGGAGATCGCCCACGAGGACACCGAGGTCAGGGATGGCGATGAGGTCGCGCTGCTGCCGCCCTTCGCCGGCGGGGCAGCCATGGGGACGGACGCGCCCGGCGACGCCATGCTGGTCCGTGTCCAACGGGAGAATTTTTCGGTGGATGCCGAGATTGACCGCGTGCGCAGCCGGTCCACACGCATCGGCGGCATCTCGATCTTCCTGGGGACAGCGCGGGATCGCTCCAAGGGCCACGACGTGAGCGCCATTACCTTCGAGTATTATGAGGGCATGGCGCAGAAGACGTTGCGGGAAATCCGGGAGCGGGCGTTGAAGGATTTCGATGTCATCGAGGTCCTGATCCTGCACCGGTACGGCGAGATCCACGTCGGCGAGAACATCGTGCTGATCGTGGTGGGGGCAGAGCACCGGGCGGAGGCCTTCCGGGCCTGCACATGGTGCATTGACGAGCTGAAGCAGATCACGCCGATCTGGAAGCGGGAGCAGACTCCTGAAGGTGAAATTTGGGTGGAGGAACATCCTTGAGTCCCCAGACCGCCGATATTCTGGATACCTTCGGGCGCCCGCTGAAAAGTCTGCGCCTGTCGGTGACGGACCGGTGCAACCTGCGCTGCAAATACTGCATGCCGGAGGAGGAGTACGCCTGGCTGCCCCGCGAAACGCTGCTCTCATTCGAGGAAATGTGCGCCCTCACGGGACACTTCACGGAGCTCGGGGTGGACAAGGTCCGGCTGACCGGCGGCGAACCGCTCCTCCGCAGGGATCTTCCGACCCTGATGCGGATGCTGCTGGAGAACCCCCGGATCAAGGACCTGGCCTTGACGACCAATGGGATCCTCCTGGCGGAGCAGGCGGAAGCGTTCCACGCCGCCGGCTTGCATCGTGTGACCGTGAGTCTGGATACGCTCAAACCCGAACGGTTCACGGCTTTGACGAGACGGGACGGGCATGAAAAGGTGCTCGCGGGCATCGACGCGGTCGCGCGGATCGGGTTCCGGAGCCTCAAGCTGGACACCGTGGCCATGCGGGGGTTCAACGATGACGAGCTCGTTGATCTGATCGAGTACGGCAAGCGGGTCGGCGCCGAGGTGCGCTTCATCGAGTATATGGACGTCGGGGGCGCCACCGACTGGTCCATGGACAAGGTCTTTTCCCGGGCCGCCATCCTCGAGCGGCTGAGCCAGCGGTACGGTCCGATTGAGCCGATCATGGAGCAGAGCTCGGCGCCGGCGCAGCGGTTCGTGCTGCCGGACGGCACGAGCTTCGGGATCATCCCCTCCACGACCGTCCCGTTCTGCGCCGCCTGCGATCGTAGCCGGCTCACCGGGGACGGCCTGTGGTATCTGTGCCTGTATGCCAAGGACGGGCTCGATTTGCGCGGGCCGCTGCGCGCCGGGGCCCCGGCCGAGAGGATCAAGGCCCTGATCCGCTCCGTCTGGCAGGGGCGGCAGGATCGCGGCGCCGAAGAGCGGAAGGAGCTGGAGCAAGTCGGCGTCAGAGGGAAGTTGATCGGAGTCGACAAGCTTCGCGAGGACCCCCACCTCGAGATGCACGCGAGAGGGGGATGACGCGCCTCCGGCATGACCGATGTCTGAGCTAGAATTCCTCACCGTCCTGGGCCTGGGGTTCCTCCTGGGGGCGCGTCACGCCCTCGATGCCGATCACGTCGCGGCGGTCTCCACGATCCTCTCCGACCGTCCCAATCTCCGCGCATCCGGTTTTATCGGGTTTTGCT
Source organism: Nitrospiraceae bacterium (assembly GCA_050731075.1). Taxonomy (GTDB): domain Bacteria; phylum Nitrospirota; class Nitrospiria; order Nitrospirales; family Nitrospiraceae; genus 40CM-3-62-11. Next base: position 695 of record JBOHOM010000241.1, on the reverse strand, counting down.
GGGGGTTCGGCCACACCGCAGTCCTGCTGCTGGTGGGCCTGGCCGTCATCGTGCTCAAGATCACGATTCCCGAGAGGGTCGCGGTGGCGCTGGAGTTCGGCGTGGGCCTGATGCTGGTCGCGCTGGGCGCCTCGTTGGCGGTGACCCTCGTCCGGGAACGATGGCATCTGCACGCGCATCAGCACGACGGCGAGACGCACGTGCACCTGCATCGCCATTCCCGGCGAACGGACCACGCGCACGGACACTGGCTGCGGCTGTCGCTCAAACCGTTTGCGGTCGGGATGGTGCATGGACTGGCCGGCTCCGCCGCGCTCATGCTGATGGTCCTGTCCACGGTCCGCACGGCCGGGGAGGGCGTGGCCTACATCCTGGTCTTCGGACTCGGCTCGATCGTCGGCATGATGCTGCTGGGCGTCGCCGTCAGCGTTCCACTCGTGCTCTCGGCCTCGTATGGGCGCCGGGCCCAGGAGGCGGTGCAGGCGCTGGCGAGCCTGGGCAGCATCGGGCTTGGAGCGGCCATGATGGTCCGCATCGGCCTTGGGGTCGTCTAGCTTCCCCCGCGCATTCGCGGGGCTCCTTGTCAACCACCCGCCCCGGCCTCGCCCCGTTCCCAATTCTTGGTACGAAAACAAGAACGGCTGTGTTATCCTAAGCCCGCTTTCTGAGACGGCCGGCGATCAGCCGTGGGGACA
>JBOHOM010000240.1:0-5709 GCA_050731075.1 Nitrospiraceae bacterium | reverse complement strand
CACCCTCTGTGCGTGACGCGCTGCTCGGCGGGCTCCGCGACGGAAGCGCCGATCGGATGCAGGCTCTTCCAGGAGACGCGCTCAGGCAGCTCACCGGTCTTTCCCCCACCAAAGCCGTGCGCGCGCTCTGTGTTCTGTTCGGGTTGGCGAAGGGGGACGACCTGCCCGCATCGGACTCGACCTTCACCCCCGCTCAGATCGAACAATTCGTCCGGGGCCGTGACAATCCCTTTGATCTGCTGCTGGCAGCGGACGCGGCATCGCTGCTGGACCTGGGCGCCGGCGACCTCTCATTTGCCGCCGAGCTGGCGGACCTGTACCTGCCCCGTTTCCGTCAGCCGGACAAGGACCTGACGCTGCACTGCGTCGAGCGCCTTCGGCCCGGCTCGACGCTCGGCGGCCGTCTGCACGTCGATCAGGACCGGCTGGAGAGGCTCCGGCACTTCCCGTCCCCTCGCCTCCACTTCCGGTTCTGGGGCAATCAGGACATGCTCGAGCTGGAGACGGTCAAGGGCCTACGGCCCTGCTACACGGTCGTCACCTGCCACGGCCCCGCGACGCCCACGTTCGCCTACGAACCCACCCGGGTGTCACGATCGATCATCGACGCGCACCTCCGGAAGACCAAAGGGCAATTTCGAGCGGTCCGGGTGGAGGGCGAAGAAGCCCTGGAAGTGCTGCATGCCGGACGTGCGCTCCTGTTTCCTCCCTGGAAATTCGAGGTCCGGGGACCGCTGGCACTGTTGGACCTCCTATCCAAGCGCGGCCAGCTGGGTGTCCTCTCAGCGGTGGATTCGGAGGTCTTCTGGGAGATCCTGTCCCAGCTCCTGGAGGATGCGCGCCTGCGGCCGCCGGATGTGATCTTCACACCCTCGATCATCGCCGAGGTGTTCGGTGCGGTGCATGCCCGGTTGGCCGCGCTGCCGGTCGGGGGATCCGTGGTTCTGTCGGAGGTGACCAATCTGCGGCAAAACATCCCCCGCGTCCTGAGCGAACCTGCCGGGCAGCCTCCCCGCTACCACTTTCGGTACGTGGAAGTCCGTCGCGGAGCGGTCTTCCCGGGCCTGCCGTCCAGCCAGACCGCCCGGCTCTTCAAAGACATGACCGAAGAGGAACCCCCCTGGTTTCTGATTCTGGTGCCGGAAGGAAGTGGCTTCAGCCCCGGGCCCGCTTCCGGGGTGGGCGCGTAGGACCATGGCCAGCCGTTTTGTTTGATCGGGGGACTGCAGGTCTGGAAGGCGTCTCGATCGGCTTAAATTGACGCTCTGCAGGTCGTCTGCTAGACTTTCGTGGCATCCAGACCACCGTTCCCAGCGCGCGGATTCCAGCTTGCCGACCATGGACGGGATGAAGAAAATCCAGGCGATTCAGGCCAATATTGAGCGGGTTATCAAGGGGAAACCCCAGGCGATCGAATTGACCGTCGTCTCGCTGCTGGCCCGCGGGCACCTGTTGATCGAGGATGTCCCGGGGGTGGGCAAAACCACCCTGGCCCACAGCCTGGCCCGTTCTCTGGATTGTTCGTTCAAGCGCATCCAGTTCACCAGCGACCTCCTGCCGTCCGATATCCTCGGGGTGTCGATCTTCCATCAGCAGAAGCAGGCCTTCGAGTTCAGGCCGGGACCGATCTTTGCCAACGTCGTGCTGGCGGATGAGATCAACCGCACCACCCCGAAGACTCAAAGTTGTCTCCTGGAGGCGATGAACGATGCGCAGGTGTCGGTGGACAGCCAGACCCGCATCCTCCCCCAGCCGTTCATGGTGATCGCCACACAAAATCCGGTGGAGTACCACGGCACCTTCCCGCTGCCGGAATCGCAATTGGACCGGTTCTTGATGCGGATCCGGATCGGGTATCCCGACCCATCGGAGGAGAGGAAGGTCCTGGACCGGCAGAAGTTCCTGCATCCCGCCGACGAATTGCAGCCGGTGGTCTCGGTTCAGGAGGTGCTCGACCTCCAGAATGAGGTGGAGAAGGTCCGGCTCGACGACAGTTTGATGGACTATCTGCTGGCCATCGTGTCCGAGACCCGCCGGAGCGACCTGCTGGCCCTCGGGGTCAGCACGCGCGGGGCGATGGCGCTGCACAAGGCGGCAAAGGCGCTTGCCCTGGTTCGAGGCCGGGACTACTGCCTGCCCGATGATCTGAAAGACTTGGCTCCTGTCGTCCTGTCGCACCGGGTCATGCTCAGCGCGAGCCAAGGCTCTCGCGGGCCGCGCTTCGACGAAGCCGAGCAAGTCATCCAGGATATTGTGGAGTCCGTGCCGGTCCCCCTGTAAGGGGTGGGGCCTGAAGCGCGTGAGCGCCTTGCCTCCCGCCTTCCGTTGATGGCCTCCGATGCGCATTGACCAGCTCCGCGAATTCTTCCGTCGGCTCTACCGCTACCGATCCATCAGTCTGACTTCCGAAGGCACGCGGTTCGTCCTGCTCAGCTTCGCGGTGGGCATCGCGGCCATCAATACGGGCAATAACCTGCTCTATCTTCTCTTGGCGATGATGCTCAGCCTCATCGTCATGTCGGGCATCCTGTCGGAGCAATGTCTGAAGCAGCTGCGCATCCGGAGACGGGTCCCGGAGCACGTGTTCGCCAACTGTCCCACCACCACCGCCCTCTCCGTCACCAACCGGAAGCCGCGGTTGCCGACGTTTTCGCTTCGGGTCATGGACGTGGTGGCGGGGGTCGCCGTGGATCGCGGCATTCACCTCCTTCACTTGGCGCCGCGTGCCGCGACGCTCCGATCATACCCGCTGCTGATCACGCGACGGGGCCGGTATCGGATCGAGGGGATCAAGTTGCTGACACGCTTTCCGTTCGGTCTCTTCATAAAGGCGGCGACGGTCCCGCTTGAAGCCGATCTGGTGGTCTACCCCGAGGTCAAGCCGCTGCCCGAGGTGCTCGTGCAGGAGCTCACGGCCTTGGGGCATGACATGGCCACTCCCCGGCGGGGACAAGGGTCGGCCTTGTACAACCTTCGGCGGTATCAGGTCGGCGACGATTCGCGAACCATCCACTGGAAGACCTCGGCGCGACAAGGCCGGCTGATGGTCAGGGAAACCGAGGCTGAGGACCAGCGGCATGTCACCATCGCCCTCCCCACCGCCGCGCCTGAATTCTGGGAGGACCGCGATGAGCCGCCTTCGGCCAAGGAACGCGTGTTTGAGCAGGCGCTGGTCCTGACCGCCTCGCTGGCGTCCTTTTTCCACGGGCGGGGGTACGCGATTCGGGCCGTCATCGGAGCCCAGGAGATCCCCCACGGGCTGGGAAGGGCGCACCTCTACCAGATCTTTCGCGCGCTCGCCCTCTGTCAACCGGTCCTGGGAGCCGCGGCGTTGCCGGAGGCACTGCTCAGGCTGGGAGAGCGGACCGCCGCCGCTGAGTTGAGCATCTTGGTCCTACCCTGGGCCGATTCCCGGCTCACGTCCGTGTGCCACGGTGTCAGCCGCGTGTTTCGGGCCGGTGACCTCCCATGAACCTCGAGCGCGCCTTTCGACTCAGCTCCGTTCTGTTGGCAACGTCGGGGTTCACCGGCCTGATCCTGACCGGTGAGCTGCCGATCGGGTTGGTCGGACTCGGAGCGGCGGCACTGGCGCTGAGCCTCATGCAGGGAGCGGGGTGGAACGCAGACTGGCTCGTCTTCCGACTCTCCCCCGGGGCCTGGAATGCCATTCTTGCCTCGGCCTTTCTCAGTTTTGGCGCGGATTTCCTCTGGATCTCGCAGGATCTTCTGCAGGCGGGCATCCATTTCCTGATCCTCTTGATGGTGAACAAACTCCTGACCCTCCAGCAGCGCAAAGATTTCCTGCATCTGTACGCCATCAGCCTGTTGGAGATCCTGGCCGCCGCGGCGCTGACGGTCGAACTCTGGTATGGAGCGGTCTTCCTGGCGTATCTGCTGGCAGCAATCTGGACCCTATTGCTCTACCACCTGCGAAACGAAGCCGAGGAAGCGGGCGCGGTCTTGCACGCGGAACGCGGGCCGGTGGACCCTGCTCGCACCCCGGGCCCCATCACAGGGCGGTTTTTCTGGACCACGAACGCGGTTGCCGTGGCGGCGTTCGGCCTGACGCTGGCCATCTTCTTCATCATCCCGCGCATCGGGGCGGGCTTCTTCCAAAAGGACCGGGCCGAACTCGTCCGGACATCAGGCTTCTCCGAAAAGGTGGACCTGGGCGTTATCGGCGCGATCAAGCTGGATGAAACGGTCGTCATGCGGGTTGAGCTTCCCGACCACATTGGCCCCCTCACGGAGGGCCTGTATTTTCGGGGCGCCGCCTACAACATTTACAACGGGCGGTCCTGGGCGAATAGCCTGGCCCGTCGCCGGGTGCTTGGACAGTCGCCGGGGGGCGTCATTAAAATGATCGCCCCCGAAGCACCGGCCACGGGGCAACCGGGCCTCCGTCAAGAGATTCTTGTCGAGGCCCTCGATACGACGGTCCTTTTCGGCGTGCCCGTTGTGGAGTCGGTCAAGGGCTTCTTCTTGTTCGTGTTGGTGGACGGGATGGGTGACCTGTATATGCCGTACCACCCCAACGCACGGTTTCAGTACAGCGCCTATTCCACGGCGGCTCGTCTGCACGAACAGGACCGAACAGGGACGGCCTTCACCTATCCGGCTCACGTCCGAAAGCAGTATCTTCAACTGCCGGAGGTGAGCCAGTCAGTCGCGGACCTGGCCCGGGAGATCGTGCGCCAGGCGACGACTCCCTACGAGATGGCCGTCGCCGTTGAACGGCATCTTCGGGAAACCTACCGCTACAGCCTCGACGTGGGGACGGCCGTGTCTGTGAGCCCCGTCGACGATTTTCTGTTCACGCGCAAGTCCGGTTACTGCGAACATTATGCGACGGCCATGGTGGTCATGCTCCGGGTCTTAGGCATTCCCGCTCGTCTGGTCACCGGCTTTCTTCATGGGGAGTGGAACGACTTCGGCAATTATTATACGGTCCGGCAACGGGATGCCCATGCCTGGGTTGAAGTGCTGTTCCCGCGCTCCGGATGGATTACCTTCGATCCGACCCCCAGCGTGCCGGCGGCCGGTTCGAACCCGCTGTGGTCCCGGCTCGGCAGTGTCGTGGATTCGATCCGTCTGAAATGGGATCGCCTCGTGATCCTCTATAGCTTCCGCGACCAGATGGCGATCGCCCAGGACATCCGGGAGCGCGGCGACACCGTGCGTGTGCAGGTGGCGGGATGGCTGGCCTCGGCCCTTCGTTGGGCCGCGACCGCCCGGACGCGCGTCGCCGAACTGCTGAGTGCTTCCGAGTGGCTTCTTGTCGGGACGCTGGCCGGATGCCTGGGGTTGGCCGGGCTCATCGCGATCGCGCGGATGCGGGGAAGACTTTGGAACGGGCGACGGCGCCTCATGCTGCATACTCCCCGGCAGGCCGCAGCCGTGCGATTGTACGGCCGGATGCTGCGCCTCCTCGAATCGCGCGGCGTCAGCAAGGCCGCCGGCGCGGCGCCGCTGGAATTCGCCCGACTGGTCAACCGGGAATGGCCAGCTGCCAATCGGTTCGTCGGACCGCTGACCGAGCTGTATTGCCGGGTCCGGTTTGGACAGGCCCTGCTCTCATCCGAGGACCTGCATCAAGCGGATGGCCTGCTCGCGGGCCTCCGTGCGGTCAGGCGGTCCCATAGTTGAGGAGGAACACTGGCGGCAAAGGAACTCTCCGCTCACATCTGATCGAAGTGAGCGGTTCAAGCA
>JBOHOM010000239.1:0-8188 GCA_050731075.1 Nitrospiraceae bacterium | reverse complement strand
GGGTCTGATGGGCCACAAGTTGCGCCATCCCGCCCGATACGCTGCCCCAGTTGTCCGGTCCCCCCGTTCTCCGTTATGCTCTGCGGCGTTTGGTTGACTCGCTTCTTGTCTTGGTCATGTGCTGTATGTCACCGTCCCCGAAGACTCCATTCCAGGCCGCCGAAGCGCTCTACGCGGCGATCCCGCATGCCGTGCCGCGCGCGACGCTCGAGGAGTACGGGATTGACATCACGCCTGACCAGGCCCGGCAGATGACACGCGAGGTGCTGTCACTCAGCCTGTTCTGGGTGCACTCCGCGTTGCAGGTTGCGCTGCCGACGTCAAGCCAGGAGCGGGTCTTCGGCGAACTGTGGCAGCTCTTCGTCAAGTCCTGGCAGTCCGAGTTGGGGCAAGAGGGGCAGGATGTGGAAGAGTACTTCGAGGAAATGGAAGGCCGGCGATCCATCTACGACGGAGTCGTGCGGGAGGGCGGCACTCCGGTGATGGTGTCCGCCGAGGCCGCTTCCATCCTGGAGTCCGGTGGGGCCGTGTCATCCGAGGATTTCCAGAAGATCCTGGCCTTGCTCCTCGACCTCATCCCGGTGGATGCGATCGGAGAACTGGTGACGGAACTCGATCTGACTGACGGGTGAGCGTCGCTGCGGAATGGACGATCAGAGGTAGCGATGATCGAGCACGGCGCCGGCCGCGTCGAACTCATACAGGAGGGGCGCGCCGGTCGGGATGTTGAGTTCGAGGACCTCCTCAGGCGAGAGCCGGTCCAGATGCATCACCAGCGCCCGCAGGCTGTTCCCATGGGCGGCGACGATGAGGCTCCGGCCGGCGAGGAGCTCCGGTTTGATCCGGCGCTCGTAATATGGCAACACCCGGTCCGCGGTGTCCTTCAAGCTTTCCCCGCCCGGAGGGCGCACATCATAGCTGCGGCGCCAGAGCTGCACCTGGCGCTCGCCGTACTTGCTGATGGTTTCGGCCTTGTTCAACCCCTGGAGGTCGCCGTACAGCCGCTCGTTGAGCGCCTGGTCCTTCTCGATCGGGAGGTCGGTCTGACCGATCACCGTCAAGACGATGCTCAGGGTGTCGATCGCCCGTTTGAGCACCGAGGTGTAGGCGCGATCGAATCGGAATCCGATGAGCTTCTGGCCGGCCTCCCGGGCTTCCTGCTCCCCCTTCCGCGAGAGGGGCACGTCCACCCACCCGGTAAAGCGATTCTCCAAATTCCACTGCGATTCCCCGTGACGGAGCAGCACCATCTGAGCCATGTCCCCTGCCTCCCCTTCCGTGAGCGACAGGATACGCAATAAGTGGGGTTGTTGCAATCACGCAGGGCGGGCGGTACCATGCCCCCACAGCGTCCTCGTTCCGTGAGATTTGGAGTGTGGCATGCCCAGTCCAGAGTCCCGAAATCCGTCACCGAAGCCTGCATGGCAGGAGATCGAACAGTGGTGGGTCGGTATGGCTCGGCGGCTCGGTGTGGTGGAACGCGGCCAGCTCTTTTTCAAGAACGCACTGGGACAGGATGGTGTGCTGGAATGCCTCGAGCGCGTTGGAGGGGATGTCCATTACATCCTGTTCGTCTTGCTGCGCTACTGGATTCCCGCGGTGCTGCCTCCCCTTGGCCGCGAACGGATGTCCAAGAACGACCAGGATTATTGGCTGGAATCCGAGCAGATTCTGAAGAACGCGGTCGTCCGCTTACGCGAGCTCAAACCGCTGATTGAGCTGCTGACGGCCCCGAACCCGGTTGACACCGACCCTTCAACGGAGTCGTCCCAGACCCGTCCGGTGGTGGAGGTGGAGCTGGCGCGCATGCTGGAGGGCATTGCCGAAGTGGCCGGCAGCTACGGCGGTCCCGACTTTACGTCGGTCATCAAAAACTTTGACCCGATCCCTCTCAAACAGACCCAGCCCTTCAAGCACAACAAGAAGCACAGCGCCGAGCTCTGGGTGGTCTTCTTGTTGCGGGAGCATTTCAAGGCGTTAGGCTTGGCGAAAGACCGGTATTGGCCGCTCATCGCCGACGTGATTTCGGCCGCCGGCATCTATCAGCCGAACGGGCTGCCCTACGCCCCTGACGAGCTCAAAGCCTGGTGGCAGAAGAACTGGCCGCGAACCTACACTCAGCTCGAGCAAAAAAGCACCGCCGCCGAACCGAGCGGCGCGGCGTACCAGCATGACTTCGAATGGTTTCGGTCCTGGTTTGCCTGGCAGATGTCGCGTCCCCCGCAGCCCACCCGCTGAACCGCCGTCCTGGCTCTTTTTCCCTTCCGGCGGACCCTCACGAATGACCTCGATCAGCAGCGCCAGCATCAGTGCGTAGAGCGCCACGCCCAGCCAGATGACATAGGGCTGGACCCCGCCCAGGTCCCGGAGCAGTCGCTCTCGTGCGGCGCTGTCGAGGGTCCCCTTCGCACGGATCACCACCAGGTGGTCCTTCACATGCCAGTAGTAAATGTAATTGGCGCTCGCTCCCGCAATAATGCGCCAGACAATCCCCACCGAATAATCCCCGGTCAGATAGGCCGAGACCACGGGCCCCACCGCGTACACCAAGGCGTACAGATACATCTTGCGGTAGAGAAACCAGAGGAACGGGTCGACCAGGAACGCCGGCCAGTGCCACGTCATGGCAAAGCCCGGCGCCTCGCCGGTCGTGAACTTGCGGAACTGCTCCAGATAACGGTCGGCGTTGGGGCCGATAAACGCGCGCCAGAGTTGAGCCTCCTCCAGCGGAAGCGGGACGGCGTCCTCCTGCAATGGGGCCGAGAGGGGCGAGCCGCACTGGTGGCAGAAGCGGGCATCATCCGAGTTTGGCTGTTCGCATGTTTCGCAGGCTTTCATCGCGTGCTCTTATAGCACTCCTGGTCCGGTGGCTCAAGTGCGCGAAGACGAAATTCCCCAATGCTGATAAGAGGATAGAAGGGGCCTCTCGGGGAGTTTCGTGTTGATTTGACGTCAGCCATGTGTTAATTTGACCAGATTAACGCAGGGGGCGCGCAGCATGCCGACCGATGAATTGCGACAAGACGCGGAACGGTTTCTGATGAACACCTACGCTCGCGCGCCGATCTCCATCGTGCGCGGTCGGGGCAGCCGCGTCTATGATCTGGAAGGCCGGGAATACCTGGATTTTGTGGCCGGGATCGCGGTCAACACGCTCGGGCACTCGCATCCGGACTTGGTCGCGGCCATCCAGAAACAGGCGCAGCACCTCCTGCACGCCTCGAACCTCTATTACACCGAGCCCCAGGTCAGGTTGGCCCAAACCCTGGTGGACCACTCATTCGCCAAGAAAGTGTTCTTTTGCAACAGCGGGGCGGAGGCGAACGAGGCGGCGATCAAGCTGGCCCGGCGGTACGCGCATGAGAAGTACGGCCCCGACCGGTACGAGATCATCACGATGCTGCAGTCCTTTCACGGCCGGACGATGGCCACCCTCACCGCCACCGGTCAGGAGAAGGTGCAGAAAGGGTTCGAGCCGCTGCTCCCGGGTTTCACCTACGTCCCCTTCAACGACCTGCCCGCTGTCGAGAAGGCCCTGACCAGCCGCACCGCCGCGGTGATGCTGGAGCCGGTCCAAGGCGAGGGAGGGGTCCACGTCGCCGATCGCGCCTACCTCAAGGGGTTGCGCGAGTTGTGCCAGGCTCGGGATGTGCTCCTGATCTTTGACGAAATCCAGACCGGGATAGGCCGCACCGGCACGTTGTTCGCCTACGAGCAGTTGGGCGTCCAACCGGACGTCATGACGCTGGCCAAGGGGCTTGGCGGGGGCGTCCCGATCGGCGCCTGTCTGGCGACGGACGAGGCGGCGGCCGCGTTCACGCCGAGCACGCACGCTTCCACCTTCGGTGGCAATCCGCTGGCTTGTGCCGCGGCCCTGGCGGTGCTCCGCGTCCTGCTGGAGGGCCGGATACTCGAGCAGAGTCGCCGCATGGGGGACTATCTGGCCAAGGGCCTGCTGGACTGCAAGGACCGCCTGCCCATCATCAAGGACGTTCGAGGGTTAGGCCTGTTGCTGGGCATGGAGCTCACGATCGACGGGAGGCCGGTGGTGACCGACTGTCTCGCCCGCGGGCTCTTGATCAACTGCACGATGGAGCGGGTGTTGCGGTTCGTTCCACCCCTCATCATCACCCAACGCGAGATCGACCGGCTTCTGGACACCCTGTCGCAGGTTCTAGGCAAGCGGATCTAACAGACGAAGGAGGCTCCTTGACCGGACGGGCTCTCAAAGCAAGTCGCCAACCGTCTCCGCCTCCGCTTAGACGCGGAAACGGGAAAGATCTCTTGACGGTCGGCGCGATCCCGGCAAGCCGGATCGTGCGGCTCTTGCGGTTGGCGCGCGAGCTGAAAACGATGCGGCAGCGCGGCCGGCCCCATCCCTACCTGACCGGCACGACGCTGGGCCTGCTGTTCGAGAAACCGTCCACACGGACCCGGGTCTCCTTCGAGGCCGGCATCAATCAACTCGGCGGGAAGTCGCTGTTCCTGTCTGCCACCGACATTCAACTCTGTCGCGGCGAAAGCATCGCGGACACGGCCCGCGTGCTCTCGCGCTATCTGGACGCGCTCGTGATCAGAACCTATGACCACGCGACGATCGAAGAGTGGGCGCGACAGGCGACGATCCCGGTCATCAACGGACTCACGGATGTGTGCCATCCGTGCCAGGCGCTCTCCGATCTGCTCACCATCCGGGAAAGGAAGGGCGCCCTGAACGGCGTGAAGCTGGCCTACGTCGGAGACGGCAACAACGTGGCCAACTCGCTGATCGAGGGTGCGGTCAAAATGGGTATGGCCATCAGCCTGGGCTGCCCGAGCGGCTACGAGCCGGACCAACGGATCGTGGATCTGGCGCGCGTGGAGGCGGAGCACACCGGTGGGTCGATCGAGCTCGGCGAGAATCCCCAGGTGGCGGTCAAGGAGGCCGACGTCGTGTACACCGATGTCTGGGTCAGCATGGGGCGGGAGCGGGAGCAATCACGCCGCCTGAAGGCCCTCGCGCCGTACCAACTGAACGAGCGCCTGCTGAAATGCGCCCGCCCGGACGCGATCGTCATGCACTGCTTGCCGGCGCACCGGGGGCAGGAGATCACCGACGCCGTCCTGGACGGCCCGCAATCCGTGGTGCTGGACCAGGCCGAGAACCGCCTGCACATGCAGAAAGCGATCCTGGTCGAGTGGCTTGGACGCGGGAAACGGAAGACCGGGGGCAGATGAACCGCAACCCGATCAAGAAAGTGGTGCTGGCCTACTCGGGAGGCCTGGACACGTCGGTCATCCTGAAGTGGCTGCAGGAAACGTACGGCTGCAAGGTCGTCGCCTTCTGCGCCGATCTCGGTCAAGGGGAGGATCTGAAGGCGATCAAGGCGAAGGCCCTGGCGGTCGGAGCGTCGAAGGTGTACGTCGAGGACCTGCGGGAAGTTTTCGTCAAGGATCACATCTTTCCGATGCTCCGCGGCAATGCGGCGTACGAGGGCGGTTATCTCCTGGGGACCGCCATCGCCCGGCCGCTGATCGCACGCCGCCAGATGGAGATCGCGTTGAAGGAGGGAGCGGACGCGGTCTCGCACGGAGCGACGGGGAAGGGCAACGACCAGGTCCGCTTCGAAGTGACCTACCTCGCGAGTGAGCCGAGGGTCAGGGTTATCGCGCCCTGGCGGGAGTGGACGTTCCGGTCGCGGCGGGAGCTCATCGAGTACGCCTCGACGCACGGCATCCCGGTGACGGCCACGAAGGCCAGGCCGTACAGCATGGACCTGAACCTGTTTCACGTGAGCTACGAAGGCGGCATCCTGGAAGATCCCTGGGAGGAACCACCGGACGAGATCTTCCGGATGACGGTCTCGCCCGAGAAGGCCCCCTCGAAGCCGCGCGTGGTCGAGCTCGAGTACGAGCGAGGCGACCCGGTGGCGGTGGACGGCAAACGGATGAGCCCGGCCGCCTTGTTGGCCCACCTGAACGGCCTGGGCGGAGAACACGGCGTCGGCCGGCTGGATCTGGTCGAGAACCGCTACGTGGGCATGAAGTCGCGGGGGGTCTATGAGACGCCGGGGGGGACGATCCTGCATGCCGCGCACCGGGGCGTGGAGTCCATCACGATGGATCGTGAGGTCCAGCATCTCCGTGACAGCCTCATCCCGCGCTACGCCGAGCTGATCTATTACGGGTATTGGTACGCGCCGGAGCGAGAGATGCTGCAGAAAGCGTTTGACGAGGCTCAGCGGGACGTCAGCGGCACCGTCCGCGTGAAGCTGTACAAGGGAAGTTGCGCGGTGGTCGGGCGGCGATCGGACCGCTCGCTCTACCGCCTGGACCTGGCCACCTTCGAAGAGGATGAGGCGTATCGCCAGAAGGATGCGGAAGGGTTCATCCGTTTGAACGCGCTGCGGCTGGCCATTCGCGCCCAGCGGCCCAAGACCAAGAGTGAGCCGGGAACGAGATGATCGCGGAAACGATCACGAGGAAGGCGGCGTCATGAGCAAGCGGAAACCACGGCCCGGCCGATCCGTCCCCCCAAAGGCCCGGCCGGCCAAGCCCGCGCGCAAAGCCTGGTCCGGCAGGTTCCGGGAGCGGACGAACCGGGAGGTGGAGTCCTTCACGTCCTCTCTCTCGTTCGACCAGCGCCTGTACGCGTACGACATTCAGGGCAGCATCGCCCACTGTAAGGCGCTCGAGCTGGCCGATGTGCTGCCGCATCGGGAAGCCTCCGCCATCATCCGCGGCCTGGGAGAGGTTCGAGCCGAAATCGAGGCGGGCCGTTTCCCGTTCGCCCCGGAGGACGAAGACATTCACATGGCGATCGAGCGGCGGCTCATCGAGCGGATCGGGCCGGTGGGGGGCAAGCTGCACACCGGTCGGAGCCGGAACGACCAGGTCGCACTGGACATCCGCATGTATCTGCGAGACGCCCTCGGGTCCCTGCTCGGACGGATGAAACGGTTCCAGCGGGCGCTCCTGGATCGGGCGCGGGAACACCTGGACGTGGTCATGCCGGGCTACACGCACCTTCAACGCGCGCAGCCGGTGCTGTTTGCGCACCATCTGCTGGCCTACGTGGAGATGCTCGAACGCGACAAGGGGCGAGTGCGGGACGCGCTGCCACGGCTGGACGTGATGCCGCTGGGGTCCGGCGCGTTGGCCGGCACCAACTTCCTGGTGGACCGGACCTACGTCGCCAGACTCCTGGGGTTCACGGCGGTGACCGAGAACAGCCTCGACGCCGTGTCCGACCGGGACTTTGCGGTCGAAGTGCTGGCGGCGCTCTCGACTTTGATGATGCACCTGTCCCGCCTCAGCGAGGAGCTGGTCCTGTGGTCCTCCCAGGAGTTTCACTTCGTGGAGTTGCCGGACGCGTTCTGCACCGGGAGCAGCATGATGCCGCAGAAGAAGAACCCCGATGTCCCGGAACTGGTCCGTGGCAAGACCGGCCGCGTGTATGGCCACCTGCTGGCGTTGCTGACCACCCTGAAGGGGCTGCCGCTCAGTTACAATCGAGACCTGCAGGAGGACAAGGAGGCCTTGTTCGACGCCCTGGACACCGTGATGGCCTCGGTGGATGTGTCTACGGAGTTGATCAAGGGGCTGACGGTCCATCGCGCGGCCATGGCGAGGGCCGCCGCTTCCGGCTACGTGTTGGCCACCGAGCTGGCGGATTACCTGGTCACGAAGGGGATGCCGTTCCGGCAGTCGCATGAAACGGTCGGCCGCCTTGTTCGGGCCTGCCTGGACCGCAAGCGGGACCTGCGTGAACTGACGCTGGCCGACTTGCGGGCGGTCTCGGACCGGTTCGAGAAGGACGCGCTGGACGTGCTGACCGTGGAGGGGGCCATCGAGCGGAAGGCGCAGATCGGCGGGACTGCGAGGAAGAAGGTGGAGGCGCGGATCAAGGTGTTGGAGAAAATGCTGGGATGAGGGGGAGAATGGTGGAGGGAGCGGGGCGGCCAGGCTAATCCCCCGTGCTCGCGCGTCGCGCACACAAGATTGATCGTTCCGGGCAGGGGTGGATGGTGTGCTCGCTGGACGCGCGCAGTAGGGGATCAGCCTGGCCACCCCGTTTACTGAGTCACGCTATGTCGAATGCCTCCTTGCCCATCCCGTCCCCCCAACGAGCGATTCTCCTCACTGTGTTCGCCTTCTTGATCTATAGCGCCATCTCCTCAGTGCCAGGTCTGGCCGCGGACGATGGGGG
>JBOHOM010000238.1:0-2449 GCA_050731075.1 Nitrospiraceae bacterium | reverse complement strand
GGGCTATGTCAGCCCGGTGCAGTTCGAAACCCATCACCCTGTCCCCCTTCGAGGGTGTCTACGGAATCGGGGGTAGCTCACACTGACACCTTTATTCCCCCTATTCCCCCTCAAGGTATTTAGACTTTCTTACCACTTCAACCTCATAATCAAGAGCGCCTCGGATGGAGGAGAGACTCCAGAAGGGAGTGCGGCATGGGTTCGGAGCGGACTTCGCCGGAGCGGCGGGGCCCCTCCCGGCGTCCGAAGAAGGAAAGCTGGTACTGACCACCGCACCGTGGAGGGCACCCGTTGCAACCTTGGAGCAACGGGTTCCCGATCACGGCGACGGGAATACCAGAAGGCTTCCGCTTCGGAGCGCCGTGGTAGGGGTGCCGCGGGAGGCGCGGAAGCGACGAGCCCGTGCCGCACTCCTCCGCCACTCGTCAGCGAAGGCGTCTTCGCCCCGCTCTTGACACATCTTCCCCCACCCTTTACGCTGTCGTTCGATGGGAACCGCGGTGCCAAAGAAAATCCTGATCGTCGAGGATGAGAAAGAGATCCTCGACCTCGTCAAGATGTATCTGGAGAAAGAGGGCTACCGGACCTACACCGCCATGACCGGCCTGGACGGCCTCAAGCAGGTGAAGTCGGAACATCCCGACCTGGTCATTCTTGATCTGATGCTGGCCGAGATGGACGGCCTGGAGGTCTGCAAGAGGATCCGGACGGATCATCACACCGCCATGACGCCGATCATCATGCTGACCGCCAAAGCGGAGGAGTCGGACACCATCGTGGGCCTGGAGCTGGGGGCGGACGATTATGTCACCAAGCCGTTCAGCCCGAAGGCGCTCGTCGCCCGCGTGAAGGCGATGTTCCGGAGGGTGGAGCGCAAGGAGGAAGGCCCCTCCCGCTTCCTCTACGGAACGCTCTCGATGGATCTCTTACGGCACGAGGTCAAAGCGAACGGACGCGAAGTGCCGCTCACCGCGAAGGAATTCGGGTTGCTGGAACATCTGCTGCGGAATACAGGCCGCGTGCTCACCCGCGACGTCCTGCTGAACGTCGTCTGGGGGTATGACTATTACGGGACGACCCGCACGGTCGACGTGCACATCCGCCGACTGAAGCAAAAGCTCCCGCTGCTCAATGATGCGATTGTCTCGGTCAAGTCCCTCGGCTATAAGTTGAAAGAACCGTGACGGGTGACGCGTGACGTGTGACAAGCTGGAAATCTGGCAGCTGGGCGATCTACGCTCTCTCGTCTTCCACCCGTCACCCGTCACTCGTCACCTGTCACCGCCCTCATGACGCTCTCCATCCGCTGGAAAGTCACCCTCGCGACCCTGTTCGCCGTGACTTTGGCGCTGGCCGTGGCCGGGTGGCTCGCTCTCCGTTCGATCGAACGGGCCGAGCTGTCCCGCGTGGCCGAAGCCTTGGAAGCACGAACCAGCCTCGCCGCCTTTGCGTTGGAGCCGCTGCTCGCTCAAGCCGGCGCAGGCCGGTCCACCTCGCCGCAGCAGATCCAGTCCACGGCGCGGGAACTGAGCCGCCACGCCCTCGCACGGGTCACGGTGATCGGCCCGGATGGCACCGTGCTGGCCGACAGCGACACTCCGGACGACGCCGTGTCCCGGCTCGAGAACCACGGCACGCGGCCCGAAGTGATCCAGGCGCTGAGCGAAGGATACGGAACGGACATTCGACTCAGCGCGACTGTCGGGCAACGGATGTACTACCTGGCCCTTCCGATCCGATCCGGCAGCCAGATCCGCGGCGTCGCAAGACTGGCGATCCCGTTGACGACTCTGGAATCCCGGATTCGCGACCTGAAACGTGCCGTGAGCATCGCGTTCGGGTTGGCCTTCGCGGTGTCCGTGGCGTTGAGCGTCCTGCTCGCGCGTGGAGTGACGCGGCCCTTGTCGGCCATGGCCGACGTGGCCCGTCAGTTGGCGGGTGGGTCGCTTGGACGGCGCATCCATACAACGTCCAGCGACGAGGTCGGGGTGTTGGGCTCGACGCTCAATCAGATGGCGGACCAGCTCGAATCGAAGATCCGGGAGGTCTCCGAGGACCGCACGCAATTACTCGCCATGCTGGCTTCCATGATCGAAGGCGTCATGGTGCTGGACTGTCGCGGAAAGGTTCTGCAGGTCAATCCCGCCCTCGAGCAGATGCTCCTGGTCCAGGGAGGCGAGGCGCGGGGTCGGGCCCACTGGGAGGTGATCCGGCACCATGAGCTCAACGAGCTGGTCACGCGGGTCCTGGAAACCAGAGCAAACTGCGGCGGGGAAATGACCGCAGCCGCAAGCGGGCGGACCCTGAGGGTCGAAGCCTCGGTCGCCGGCGGCCAGCGCGAAAATGAGGCCTGTGCCGTCCTTGTGTTCCACGATATCACCGCGGTGCGCCGGCTGGAGAAGGTGCGAAAGGACTTTGTCGCCAACGTCTCCCACGAGCTCCGCACGCC
>JBOHOM010000237.1:0-6406 GCA_050731075.1 Nitrospiraceae bacterium | reverse complement strand
CTCAGCCGGGGCGCATGGTCGGTGTGGAAAACGAAGACCGGCTGGCCACTCCGTGGCGGCGGAGCCTGAGGCTCCGTCACGCGTGGCTGCAGCTCAATCTGCTCACGGCCTTCTTGGCGGCCGCGGTGGTTGGTCTGTTCGAACAGACGATTCAGCAGGTGGTGGCCCTGGCGGTGTTCCTGCCGGTCTTGGCCGGCCAATCGGGCAACACAGGCTGTCAGGCCCTGGCGGTCACGTTGCGCGGGATGACCCTCGGCGAACTCCAGCAGGGAAACCGAAGGCGGCTCGTGACGAAGGAGACCTGCCTGGGCTTGTTGAACGGCACCTTGGTGGGCGTCACCGCAGCCCTGGGCATGTATCTCTACACCACTATCCAACACCACGAGAACGGCCTGATGCTGGCATGTGTGGTCTTTCTGGCCATGGTTGCCAGTTGTGTGATCAGCGGTCTGTCCGGGGCGCTGATCCCCCTGACGCTGAAGAAGCTCGGCGCCGATCCCGCCACGGCCTCCAGCATCTTCCTGACGACCGCCACCGATATCGTCAGCATGGGAATGTTCCTCTGGCTCGCGACGGCGCTGATCCGTTGACGGCTGCTGTCCCCCAAAGGCTGCTCAAAAAGGCCGTCAGCAAGGCCACAGGAGACACGGCGACCGAGGCGTACTTTTTGCGGGTACGTCGCAGGGAGACGTGCGACGAGAACGAAGCTGGGGGCCTTTTTCAGCAGCCTTATTCGTGCCGGAGCACCGTGAGCGGGCGCTGGCCCAGGATGCGGAAGGTGCTGAAGAAGCCGACGGCGAGGGTGAGGAGCACGGTGAGCGCAAAGCCGATGGCCAGGAT
The DNA here is from genome assembly GCA_050731075.1 of Nitrospiraceae bacterium. Lineage (GTDB taxonomy): Bacteria > Nitrospirota > Nitrospiria > Nitrospirales > Nitrospiraceae > 40CM-3-62-11. The sequence goes on along the minus strand of JBOHOM010000237.1, from coordinate 5,566 downwards.
GCCGGGCTGGATCGTCCAGGGCAGGTCCAGGATGAAATGCAGGATCGCCCAGGCGAGCGCGTTGGCCAACACGCTCCCGATCAGCCCGGCGGCCGCTCCCATCAAGGCGTACTCAATCGCGAAGGAGCCCGCGACCAGGCCTCGCGTAGCGCCCACCGCTTTCAGGATCACCGACTCATAGAGGCGCCGGTACTGCGTGGTGGCAAGCGCCGCGGCCATGACGATCGCGCCGGCCAGGGCGCAGAACGCGGCCACGGCCCGGATGGCCAGCGAGAGGCGTTCCAGGATCCGGACGAAGCTGTCCAGCACGTCCCCGATATTGATCGCGGTGACATTGGGGAAGGCGGCCACCACGGCTTGTTGCAGCGGGACCTCCCCGGCCGCCGGCACGCGCACGGTCCCGACATAAGTGAAGGGGGCGCCTTCCAGCGAGCCTGGTGACAGGATCATGTAAAAATTCGTGGAGAAGTTGCCCCACTCCACCCTGCGGATACTGCTCACCTCCGCGGAGACCGTCGCGCCCTGAATGTCGAATTCGATGATGGACCCCAGATCCACCCCGAGGTTTTTCGCGGCCTCTTCCTCGACCGATACCAATGGTCGGTGACCGACCTTGCTGGACGCGACCGCGCGCGCACTCCACCAGGCGCCCTTCGTGATCGCGTTGTCCTTCGGTAATTGATCCAGGAACGTCAACGCGTACTCCCGCGTGAAGTACCAACTCTTTCTGCTCTCTCGCTCTCCATCCTGGTGACCCTCGCGATCGTCGTCCGGCCGGACCGGCTTCCCATCGAGCATGCGCAGCCGTGAACGGACGAGCGGGGTGATTTCAGGACGGGAGTCCGCCATTCGGTCTTGGATCAGGCGAAGAAACGCGTCCTTCTGGTCAGGCTGGAGATCGATGAAGAAGAACGTCGGTGCGTCCATCGGACGACTTTCCGAGAGCTGGCGAACCAGGGAGCGCTCCACCAGCGAGGCCGCCACGATGACCATGACGCCGATGCCGATCGAGACCATCACGCCGACAGTCTGACTGCCGGGGCGATACAGGTTGCCGATGGCATAGCGGACCGCAAGCGAGCGGGATCCGGAGAAGAGCGCGAGGGTGCGGACCAGCATCCCCGCCGCCAGTGTCAGGATGGCCACGGCGAGGGACAATGCCCCGATGAACAGCAGTCCGATCTTGAACGACCCGGCCTGCCAGACGGCGAGGCCGGCCAGACCGGCTGCGATCCCGACGACCGCCAGCGAACGCCATGGGTCACCGGCGATCGAGCCCCGCGCGTCGTTCTGTCCCCAGCCGGACCTCCGGGTCGTCTTGCCGGAGCTTGGCTCGTGGTCGGTGGGTGCCACGTCTCGCCGAAAAATAAGCGCGGGCCGCAGGCCGCGGATTTTCAACAAAGGCCAAAGGGTAAAGAGCAGCGTGGTCAGGACTCCCATCGCGATACCCTTCAGGAGCGGAAGCGGCGAGGGGGTCGTCGGGACACCGGTGAGGTCCAGCGGCAGGAGGCCCGCGAGGAGCGTCGGCAGCGCTGCCTGGAAGACGGTCCCCAGAGCCGCCCCGGACAGGCTCCCGATCAGGCCGAGCAGGGTGGCCTGGAAGAGATACGTCCGGACCACCGTGTCGGAATCCGCCCCCAGCGTTTTCAGGATCGCGATCGTATGCAGCTTCTCCCTGAGGAACGCATGGACCGTGCAGGCCACGCCGATGCCGCCGACGAACAATGCGGTCAGGCCGATCAGGCCCAGGTACCTCGTCAGTTGGTCCAGGAAACGCCGGAGCTGGGGTTGGGCCTCTCGGAATGGAATCACGCGGGCGGACTCACCGGCCAGGCGGCCGCGCAGCTCGAACAGCAGCGCATCGGTCGCCGCGGTCTCCGGCACGCGCAGCAGATAGCGCTCTCGGACGCGACTACCTGGTTTGATCAAGTCCGCCGCCGCCAGTCCCTCCCGTGAGATCATCACGCGCGGTCCGAGGCTGAACAGGTTCACCGCTCGGTCCGGTTCCTTGCGGAGCACGCCCGTGATCGTGACGAGGGCCTGGCCGATCTTGAGCCGATCGCCGACCGAAACCCCCATCCGGATCAACAGCGACTCCTGGACGACCGCGCCGTAACATGTAGCGTGAGGCGTACTCGCCGTCGCCGGAGGCTTCCGCCTTCGCTTCTCGCTATGGCGGACCACCGGAGCCTTGGCGAAGGAGGTTGGCGGGTGGGCCGGAGCGGGAGAAGCGCATGGGGATGGTGCCAGGAGCTCGGCCAGCAGCCGATCCGGCTCGAGCCGCAGAGTTCCATAGAACGGATAGCCTGCCTCCACGGCCTTGAGCTCGATGATCTGGGTCGGCCGGCCTGGTCCTCCCTCCATCGCGGCCGCCATCGCCACGAGCTCGCTGACGTGAGTCGAGACGATTCCGCGGTCCACGAGGGACTTGATGATGGACTCCCCGTCTTGACTGATCGGTCGGGACAGGCGGATTTCCAGGTCCCCCGCCATCAACCCCCGGGCTTCGCGGGTGACGGTCCGCTCCACGTTATTCGCAAACAGGGCGACGCCTACCAACCCGCCGACTCCCAGCGCGATGCAGAGAAAGAAATAGAGGAAGTGCCGCCAGGCCGCGCGCGTCTCCCGCCAGGCCATGCGCAGCGGAAAGGACGTCATGGCAGCTCTCCCGGAGATCGAGGTCCTGCGGCCGCGCCCCTTGGTCCGGCGGGAGCCGGTACGTCGGATGCAATCCGCCCGTCGCGCAGCGTGATCATCCGTTCCGCATAGGCGGCCAGGGCGGGATCGTGAGTCACCAGCACGAGCGTGCTCCCGTGATCCCGATGCAGGGAGAGGATGAGGTCGATCACCTGGCGGCCGGCGGCCGAATCCAGATTCCCGGTGGGTTCGTCCGCCAGCAGGATCGGCGGCCGGCAGGCAAACGCCCTGGCCACTGCCACGCGCTGCTGCTCCCCCCCGGACAGTTGCACCGGATAGTGAAATTGCCGATCGTGTAATCCTACCTCGGCGAGGAGCTCCGCTGCCCGAGCCCTGGCATGACTGTCGCCGTTCAATTCCAGCGGGACCGCCACATTCTCCAAAGCGTTCAGGGTGGGGATCAAATGGAAGGACTGGAAAATATAGCCGATCTTCCGGCGCCGGTACCGCGCCATCTGGTTCTCAGAGAGGACAGTGATCTCCACTCCATCCAGGCGGATGGACCCGGCCGTCGGCTTGTCCAACCCGGCGATCAAGCCCAGCAGCGTGGATTTCCCGCTGCCCGACGGTCCAGTGATCGCCACCATCTGCTTCTCAGGCACCTCAACCGTCACGTCGTCCAGGATCGTCACTGTATGTCCGCCTGCGTTGAGGCGCATGGTCAGGTTTCGAACGGCGATCATGGTCTCTCTACATTTGAGAGGTGCAAGGTCCGAATGGCGGTTATATTATACTGTATGGCCTTTCTCGCATCTCACCCGCTGTCAAAACAGTGGCGGCTCCCGCGCCGGGAGCTGGTCCTGGGAGCGGTCTGTCTGGCTGTGCTGGGGTGTGAGCAGGCTTCGGAGCCGATCTCCTCGCCGGGTCAGCAGACATCGCCGGCCTCTCCACCCGCGATTGCCGGTGCGCCTCGCGAGGGCCTGGGACAGCGATTGGGCACCGATGTCACGAGCCAGCCCGGACGGGGGAGCGCACCGTCTCGCGACGACCGGCCGATCATTGTGGCGTTTGGGAACAGCCTCACGGCTGGTCTCGGTGTGCCGGTTGACGAGTCCTACCCGTCTCACCTCCAACGCCGGCTGGATGCGACCGGGTATCGCTTTCGAATCATCAATGCGGGCGTCAGCGGGGATACCACCGCCGGCGGGGTCCGGCGGGTGGACTGGGTCCTCAGCAGTCGGCCCAGCATCGTCATTCTGGAGCTGGGCGCCAACGACGGGTTGCGTGGGATTGACCTCGAGCAGACGCGGGCCAACCTCGAGCAGATCATCACACGTTTGCAGTCAGCCGGAGTGACGGTCGTGCTGACGGGGTTAAAGCTTCCTCCCAACTACGGGGCCGAGTACACCCGGCGCTTTGCCGCCATGTATCCCGAGTTGGCGACGCGGCATCGCCTCGCGTTGATGCCCTTCTTCCTGGAAGGGGTGGCCACGCACACGGGGCTCAATCAGGCCGACGGCCTCCACCCCACCGGTGCTGGCTATCGCGTGGTCGTGGACCATTTGATGCCGGTCTTGGAGCCGTTGCTCGCGAAGGCCGTCCCCGGGACTTCCTGACACGGTCGGGAAGCGCGTGCAAGCGGGTCTGGGCAAGCTCAGGTCTTCTTGAAGAAGGTATCGTACACGCCGTAGGCAAGGATGAGGACGATGACGAGATAATAGGCGTACGCAACGGCGCTGTAGTCCTGTGGCATGGCGCGGATTCTACGGAAACTCCGTGAATCGCGCAAGCAAATGATGTGGGTCGGTCCTGGCGATGACCTGCCCTCCCTGGTCCTGAATCAGCTCCGCCTGTGGTGTTGGGGCTGGCTTCCGGGTACAATCCCCCTCTGCGGAGAAGGAGGCTACCGGGCATGGATCAGTGGGCCAGCATCTGGTTCCAGTGGGTGCACGACTGGGGCTATCCCGGCATTATTCTGTTGATGGCGATGGAGAGTTCCATCGTGCCGATCCCGAGCGAGATCGTCATCCCGCCCGCTGCCTATTGGGCAGCCCAAGGCCGGTACAACTTTATGGGGGTTGTGGTCGCGGGCACCCTCGGCAGCTATCTCGGCGCCGCCGCCACGTATTGGGCGGCCCGATGGCTGGGCCGGCCGTTGTTGCTCCGCTATGGCAAATTTGTGTTTTGTCCGGAGGATAAGCTACTCAGAACCGAGCGCTGGCTCGCGCGGTATGAAGCCGGGGGAGTCTTCTTTGCGCGGTTGGTTCCGGTCGTCCGTCACCTGATCGGAATCCCGGCGGGGATTGTCCGCATGCCGTTCTGGCTCTACAGCCTGGTGACGATCGTGGGAGCCGGCCTGTGGTGTTGGGTCCTGGCCTGGTTTGGAGCGACAGTGCTCGGCGATCAGCCGGATCTCGTGAAGGACCCGACGCGGCTCCTGCACGTGATGCGCGATCGTTCCTATTTGATCGGCGGCTTCGCCGTCGCCCTCTGCGCACTGTACGTCCTGGTCATGCGACTCACGGCCAGGCCCACCCCATCCCGCCCCTGATGGTCGGTAATCAGGACGCGCCGGTGAGCCTCCTGTATCTAGCCACCGCCGATTTTACGCCGCCTTGATACTCCTCTCCCACGGTTTAATCCTGTTTTGGTTCGACATCGCGTAATGTATTGTCTAGTGCTGGGTACTCACAGTGGTCCACCGTGGACGTTCTTGGCTGGGAAATTCTATTCTTGCTCATCGTCGGGCTGTGGGGCCTTGGATTCATGGTGTGGGCGACTCTGAGATGCGGAAGAACCCCTCGCGCCGGCAACACCCTCCAATCCTGTAAGAAGGGAAGTCCGTATGAACGGTCCGGGCTCTTGCGATTCCTGGCGAACGTGTTAAGACCGGCTGGGACGTGCCGACCTGGCGAAGGGCGGGACACGA
>JBOHOM010000236.1:0-7411 GCA_050731075.1 Nitrospiraceae bacterium | reverse complement strand
CTTGCGCGCGCCGGGCAGGCGCCCGTGTTCGCTCCACGCCGGTTGGTGCTCCTCAAAGCGGCCGAGAAACTCCCGGCGCGCGAAGGAGAGGCCCTGCTCCCGTATCTCAAGGCGCCCTGTGACTCCACCACCCTCGTCTTCGTGGCCGCGAAACTGGACAAGCGGCTGAAGTTCACGCAGGCGTTGAACAACAGCGCGGTCTTGATCGAGTGCTCGCCCTTGGCCGAGCCCGAACTGCGGGACTGGATCGGGAGAGAGGCCGGCAAGGTCGGCGTGGCTCTGAACGAAGAGGCCATCCTCCTGCTGAAGGACCTCGCCCTGTCGCACAGGGAGTTAGAGGGCGGCTCGCTCTACCTGGTGCGACGTGAGCTGGAGAAGCTGGCCGCCTATGTCGCCAAGGGCGGCGTGGCGGGCCCCGCGGAGGTGGAGGCGGTGAGGGGCGCCGAGCCGGGCGCGTCGGTGTTCGATCTGGCGGCGGCAATCGGTGCGCGGGACCACGGGCGTCTGCTCCGCGTCCTGGCCAGAAACCTGGAAACCGGCGAGGCTCCGCTTCGGATCCTCGGCTCCCTGGCCTGGCAGTACCGGCGGATCTGGAGGACCAAGGATCAACTGCGGCGGGGTGGGACGGAATCCGAGGCCGCGCGAATGCTTCGGATGCCGCCGTTCAAGGTGAGGCGGTTTTTGGACCAGTTCTCCGACCCGTCGCTCAAAGCTGCGTTCCGGATGTTCTTGGACACCGATTCCAAGCTGAAAGGGGGGAGCGCCGGGAAGCCGAAGCGGGTGCTGGAGTCCTTGCTGTTCGCGCTGGCCGCGGGTCCTGCTCCCGCGGGGCGGGGCGCTGCGAGCGCAGCGGCAGGGCCGGAGTCTCGGCCCCGGACGCCGCCGGGGACGAGGCCGATCCAAAACGGGCGGCCCGTCAGGTCCGGGCGGACGTCAGCGCATTGACTTTGGCGGCGAGGCGGGAGATCCGGCGGGACACGGTATTCCGTTTGAGGATGCCTTTCGTCACCGCCTTGCTCAAGGCCGAGGTGGCTTCACGCAGCGAGGCCTTGGCCGCCTGGGCGTCCTTCGCGTCCACGGCGCCCACGACCTTTCTGATGACGCCCTTCACCGCGCTGAGCACGGTCCGGTTCCGTTGCAGGCGTTTTAGGGCCTGCCGCGCGCGCTTGATCGTTGACTTATGAATGACTGGTGGCATGCCCCCATCCTCGGGTTGAAAAGAGGCTGCTTTGTAACATAGGGGTCTCGTTCCGGTCAAGCGGGTCTGGAATTGAGAGAGGAAGCGATGGCGAACGTGAACGCCCGGGACCGTCTGATTCTGGCTCTGGACGTGCCCTCGGCCGATGAAGCCGAGCGGCTCCTGAATCGTGTGGAGCAGGGAGTCAGCTTCGTGAAAATCGGACTGGAGCTCTATACCGCGGCCGGACCGGAGATCGTGCGCCGGGCGATCGCGCGCGGGAAGCGTGTCTTCCTGGACTTGAAGCTCCTGGACATCGAGGAAACCGTGCGCCGCGCCACCGTCCTGGTGGCCGAGATGGGCGTGGAGTTCTTGACGGTGCATGCCAATCGAAAAGCCTTGAGGGCGGCCGTCGAAGGCCGTGGGCAGACCCCCGAGCGCTCCGGGCTCAAGTTGTTGGCGGTCACGGTGCTGACCAACTTCGACGCGGGCGACCTGCGCGATATGGGCATTCAATGGACCGTGGCCGACTTGGTCGCCGCACGAGCCAAACTTGCGGCGGAGGTGGGGTGCGACGGTGTGGTGGCCTCAGGCGCGGAACCGGCGGCGATCCGTCAGAAAGTCGGGGCGGGGTTCCTCATCGTCACCCCCGGCATCAGGCCGGCCGGCAAGGGCGTGGACGAACACGCACGCGTCGCCACGCCCACCCAGGCGATCCAGGCCGGCGCGGACTATCTCGTGGTCGGCCGGCCCATTCGGGACGCCCCCGACCCCAGAGCCGCGGCTGAGGCGATCATCTCAGAGATGCAAACGGCGTTCGACTCGCGCAAGGGCTAACCCTCACCCTCTTGGCTTCTCCTGTGCGGTTTTGTTAGGATGAGGCCCTGCCACAGAGAAACAGGTTAAGGTTGAGGCTAAGGTTTAGCGAAGATTTTCACCCCACTCAACCTCAGCCTGAACCTCAACCTTCCGTTTGTGGTGGGTGTAGCTCAACGGTTAGAGCGCTGGACTGTGGCTCCAGAGGTTGCGGGTTCGAAACCCGTCACTCACCCCAATTTCCTGCTTTACTAACCTGATGATGACAGGTCTGGTCTCCCATAAAATCTGAATCATCAGTTGGTTGCGGCGGTCGTATCTCTTTCGGTTTATTCCATTGGCTTCAATCCAGCCGTTGGGGCGCTAGCACAATTTCAGCACATTGTTAAGGTAGCCACGAGTAACCGCCAGTCTAAGGTGGGGCACAACAGGGCAGAACTATGGATGGTTTGTCACCTTCCCGGTCGCTAGCATGTTGACTGTCTTGACCTTTCCGCTACCTCGTCGTACCGTCTCCTCCACATATGCACTCCTTCTTGGCAGTGGCTAAAAGATGAAAACCGGATCTGTCCAGCACAATCTAGTCCTCGTGAGCATTACTGCGGGAGCGCTGCTGGCGAGCCTGGCAGTGCAGCTCGTCTGGCCGCAGTCGCGCTGGATGAATTTCCAGTTGCACTCCGTGATGGAGGCATTGGGCGGACTCGCCGCGGTTGGCCTGGCGTTCGTGCTGCTCCAGCGGAAACAGGAGCCGGGCGGAGGCAAATTCGAGTTGCTCGCGATGGGCTTTCTCGGAATGGGCCTACTCGAAGAATTCCATGCCGTCGCCCCCCTGGGCCACGGCATAGTCCTGCTCCGGAGTCTGGCGAGCCTGGTCGGAGGGATCGGATTCGCCCTCGTCTGGTTGCCTGATGCCGAGCAGCCGAGGATCTGGACGAGATGGATGCCGGGCGTCATTGCCGTCGGCAGTTTCGCAGTCGGGCTGTGGACCCTTGCTTCGCCGGAATTGCCGTATATGATTCGCGATGGGGAGTTCACGGCGAGCGCCATCGCCCCCAAGAGCCTCGCGTGTATGTTGTTCATCGCCGGCGCCGTCCGATTTCTGCGCGATTTCCAGCGCTTTGGGAAGTCAGACGATTACCAATTCGCATGCCTTGGCTTCTTGTTCGGCGCGGCTGAGCTCATGTTCACATACTCGACAATTTGGGGCAGCAGCTGGTGGTTCTGGCACGGGTTGCGCCTGCTGACTTACTTCCTTGTCCTGGGGTACGTGAGCCGCGACTATCTGCGAATCGTCTCGGAACTGACCGGCGCACTGACCCAGACCCGTCGGGCCGAGGAAAGGCTTCGCAAGGCTCTCGACGACCGCGAGCGGCTTGCCCGTGACTTGCACGACGGCATCATTCAGTCCGTCTACGCGATCGGCTTGAGCCTGGCAGAATGCCGGCGGCTCATCGTCAAAGACACGCAACAGGCCGTCACGCAACTGGGCGAGGCCATCACTGACTTGAACGCCGTGATCCGCGACGTGCGGAACTACATCGGTGGACTTGAGTCAGAGATTATGAGCGGGAAAGAACTGGAGACGGCTATGGCCGCGCTGGTCCGGACCATGGAGGGGGCCCATACCCTGCGGTTTAGCTTGCAAGTGGACCCGGAGGCGGCAGAGCGCGTGACCCCCTCCCAGGCGGCCAACCTGCTGTCCATCATGAAGGAGGCGATGAGCAATAGCCTGAGGCACTCAAATGCCCGGAACGGCCTCGTCTCGCTCCGGCTGGAAGATGGATTCGTCCGTCTGACGGTGGAAGACGACGGCACAGGTTTCAATCCCAGAGATACGACCGATCACGGCCATGGCTTGCGTAATATTCAGGCACGCGCCCACAAGCTTGGCGCGCGCTGCGAGGTGGTCTCCATGGCTGGCCAAGGCACGCGCGTCGTGCTCGAGGTCCCGCTGGAGGTGACGCATGCCTAAGCGTGGAGCCAACCCCATTCGGCTGCTCTTGGTGGACGATCACAAGGTCGTGCGGGTGGGCCTACGGACGCTGCTCGGCGGTACTGAACGTATCCGGGTCGTCGGTGAAGCGGAGACCATGGAGTCTGCGGTTACGGAGGCGGCCCGCCTGAAGCCCGACGTCGTCCTCATGGATGTCCGCCTTCCGGACGGCAGCGGCATTGAAGCGTGCCGGGAGATTCGGGCGGCACGACCTGAGACGCGCGTGCTGTTCCTGACATCTTTTGCAGACGACGCCGCTGTGATGGCGACCATCTTTGCCGGGGCCGACGGCTATTTGCTCAAGGAGATCGACGAGGATGCCTTGATCCGCTCCATCGAAACCGTGGCCGAAGGCCGCTCAATTCTCGATTCGGCTGTGACGCAGCGTATGCTCGCGAAAATGAGAGAACACTCGGCTCCACCGGCCGAAAACAAGAGCGAGAGCCTCTCCCCTCAGGAGCAAAAGGTGTTGGCCTTGGTGGCCGAGGGTCAGACCAATAAGGAAATTGCCGCTGCCCTCGGGCTGAGCGACAAGACCGTGAGGAACTATCTCAGCAATATCTTTCAGAAGTTACAGGTAAGCCGCCGATCGCAGGCCGCTGCCATCTACGCTCGCCGCCCTCCCCAATAGGGGCATTTGTCCCTCCGCTCCTCAGTACATAATTCGGGCGCGTTCGCCACTATTCCCTTCTTCTTATCGGCGGTACAGTGCACACATGGAAAGGTTACGAGTCTCCACTATTTCAACCAAGGAGGGTCCCATGTGTCAGTTAAGACAACTGTTCATTGCTGTGTTGGCGGTTTTCGCGCTGGTGGCGCTGCCCTTGAGCCAGGACCGGGCCGACGCGGCCGAAGGGAAAGCTAAGGTCAAGGTTCTCTACCACGTGGACGGAAAGGACCCGGACGTGGCGAAGTACGCCTTGGCGCTCATCAACAAACACATTGAGGCCGAGGGCGGCCCGGACAATATCGATGTCGAGCTGGTCGTCCACGGTCCGGCGCTGGCGCTGTTCGAGAAGGACAAGATGGATCCGGAAATGACCAAGCGGTTCGATCAGATCATCGAGAAAGGTGTCAAGGCGGAGATGTGCCAGGTGTCGATGAAGATGTTCGGCAAGACGCTGGATAATCTGGCCAAGGGATTCGTTGCGACGTTGCACCCGGTGGCGGTGAAGCGGATTGCGGACCTCCAGCAGCAGGGCTATCTCTACATCAAGCCGTAACGGGGAGGGTATCGAGATGCGTTGGGTGTGGATCAGTGTTCTCGGTTTGGCGCTGGTCTTGTTCAGCCAACCGGGGTCGGGGGGCGCAGGCGGAGAGGCCGGGGCTGCAGTCGCGGGAGCGCCCGCGCCAGCCTTTGAGTTGGTGACGTTTGCCGGTGAGGCCTACAGCAAGGACTCGCTCAAGGGCCGGCCGACGCTGCTGGTGTTCTGGGCCTCCTGGTGCCCGGTCTGCCAGAAGGAGTTGCCAGTCTTAGGGCGGTTCTATGAGAAGGACAGACCAACCCAGCTCCGGGTGATTTCGATCGGGTTTTCGGACCTGCGGGGCAAGATCGAAGGTTATGTCAAGGCGCATCCGAAGTCGTTCGTTTTTCCGACCGCGTTTGACATCGACAACGACGTGGCACAGGCGTTCAAGATCACCGCCACGCCGACCTTGGTCTTGTTGGATGCCCAGGGGAACATTGTGATGGTCCATCGGGGCGCCGGGGTGCTTCAGAATCCTCAGTTCCGGGAATTCCTGGCGGCGTTGAAGGGGTGACGATGCTGCCCGAAACCTCTTTAATGGCGGCGTTTCTGGCGGGGCTGCTTTCCTTCGTATCGCCCTGCGTGCTCCCACTGGTGCCGTCCTACGTGACATACATCACCGGTTTGTCGCTCGGCCAGCTCACGAACGTTGGCGAGCGGCACCGGGCCAGGAAGACGATTATCCTCAACGCATTGCTGTTCATCGCCGGATTCTCGGGCGTGTTCATCGCGTTCGGGGCGTCGGCAAGTCTGATAGGACAGTTGCTGACCGACTATCAGGACCTCGTTCGGAAAATCGGCGGGGTCCTGATTGTCGTGTTCGGGCTGTATCTAATGGGGATCGTGAAGCTCACATTCCTGATGCGCGAGAGGCGGTTCCACTTCCACAGCCGGCCGGCCGGCTACGTAGGCTCCGTCTTCATCGGGGCGGCGTTCGCAGCAGGCTGGACGCCCTGCGTGGGCCCGGTGCTGGGCACGGTGCTCATGTACGCCAGCACAACCGAGACGAGAATGGACGGCGTGGCGTTGCTCTCGTACTATTCGATGGGGCTGGGCCTACCCATGTTTGCCGTGGCCTTAGGGGTTGACCGGTTCCTCGTCTATTTTAAGCAGGCCCGCGCCTATCTGGGAACGATCTCAACCGGGAGCGGGATGATCCTCGTTGTATTCGGCATCATGCTCTTCACAAACGCGCTGCCCTTCCTCACGGCCTTCTTCGAACAATACGGCATCGGCTCCTACCTGGAGCCGTAACACGGGAGCGAGCATTTTAGAGCAGAGGCGGGTTTTGAAAAAGGACCCTTCGAAACCCGTCACTCACCCCAATTCCCCCAAAGGGCCAACTCCGTGAATAGTGGCAGGAGGAGGTCCTTCCCGGATTCGAGGCAAGAAGACCCGCGGCTCGTCCGGAACCGCGGGTCCTGCTCATCAGCGGCCTCAAGCGAGGCGGCACGCGGATGCTTGTTCTTCCCTCAGAATTTACGAATACGACGACGTCACTTTTCAGTCATGAAAACTCGCTCGGAAACTGCTTCACCAACGCCGTCGTCAGAGCATCCGCAATGACATAGACGTGTTGTCGCATCACCTGCCAGGTTTGCGCTTCGCGCGCATAATCCTTTTCCTGGAACTGGATGATTTGGGCGACATGATGACTCCCATGGGCCGCAATCAGGCCACGGACCGCGTCTTTCGGGAGATGGGGATTCGCTCCACTGAGGAACACGGCGATGTCGTCGGCATTGGACGCCAAGTGGACAATCGCGGCATCCTGCTGGTGCTTACTCCCCGCGACGGTGGCTTCCGAGTATTCTTTAACCGCGCCATAATGGCTGGCCAGCAGGCTGAAGAGCTTCTCTGACGCCGCTTCACCGTAGAACGGGGTAATCGTGCTTGCAATCTGTTTCGCATTGGCCACGACTTCCTTCTCGGCGGCATCCCGCGCCGCCGGATTGTTCGTCGCATTGTCCAACACAACATTCCGAATCCAAAAGATGTGCCCGACCCAGAGCTCGCGTAAGGCTGCCTTGGTGTCCGCCACGTGCGCGGGGTTGGCGTCCCCGACCGCCCGCGATTCGTGCGCACAGCCCACCAGACCAACCACGGCGAGCACCGCAACTGCGAGATACCGACGAATCTGGCTCATAATACCCTCCAGCTGTTAAGGTGAAAGTGACG
>JBOHOM010000235.1:0-3947 GCA_050731075.1 Nitrospiraceae bacterium | reverse complement strand
ACGAGCGGCATCCCCGAGCTGCGGCGGGTCATCAAGGCGGCGGAGCAACGGCGCGCCCTGCGCGGGCAGCGCACGATCCTGTTCGTGGATGAACTCCATCGCTTCAACAAGGCCCAACAGGACGCCTTCCTGCCGCACGTCGAGCGAGGGACGATCATTCTGCTCGGCGCCACCACCGAAAACCCGTCCTTTGAAGTGATCGCGCCGCTCCTCTCCCGTTCGATGGTGGTGGTCCTGAAGCCGCTGTCGGACGAGGCGATCGGCCGGATCCTCGACCGCGCCATGGCCGACGCCGAGCGCGGGCTCGGCAAGTTCAAGGTGGACCTGACGCCGGACGCGCGTCCTCGTCTGATCGGGTTCGGCAACGGCGACGCCCGAGTGGCGTTGACGGGGCTCGAATTCGTGGTGAGCCAGACCCCGCCCGGCGCGAACGGCCGGGTCCGGATCGACGAGCAGGCGCTGGAGGCCGCGTTGATCAAGAAGGCGCTTCGGTACGATCGAGCGGGGGAGGAGCATTACAACCTGATCTCGGCCTACATCAAGAGTCTGCGGGACTCCGATGCGGACGGGGCGCTCTACTGGCTGGCCAGGATGCTGGAAGGCGGGGAGGATCCCAGGTTTATTGCCAGGCGCATGGTCATCTTCGCTTCAGAAGACATCGGGAACGCCGACCCGCTGGCGCTGGTCATCGCCACGGCTGTGTTTCAGGCCGTCGAGTTCGTCGGCCTCCCGGAGGCCCAGATCAACCTGGCTCATGGCACCACCTACTTGGCCTCTCGCCCGAAGGACAATGCCTCCTACGTCGCGATAAAAGAAGCCCTGCAAGACGCCCGCGCGTTCGGCAACCTGGAAGTGCCGTTCCCGTTACGCAATGCGGTCACGTCGCTCATGCGGGATCTGGGGTATGGCCAGGGCTACAAGTACGTGCACGATGACCCCTCATCAAAAACTGATCAAACTCATATGCCTGATCGCCTCCAAGGGAAACGCTACTATCGGCCTAAGTCCATGTAGACACAAGAGATTTCACTCCAGGCCAGACCGCAATCTGGCCGTTGGACAAACACTTGTGGTAGGCTATACTTCTCAATATAATGGAAGCCACGGGAGCCATGGAATCGAAGAGCAAGCAGGATGAGCGCCGTCGGCATGTCCGTGCGACGTTGATCGGTCCGGCGCGGTTCGGGTCGAAAGCCAAATCGGAACGCGCCGTATCAGCCGTGCTGGATAATGCGAACCAGATCGGAGCCGGATTCCACGCCAAAGAACCGCTCGGCATCAATGAGCCCGTGACGGTCTGCATGGCGTTCCTGGATCAAAAAGGGATGGACCAGCAGGAAAAACTTTCGGGCAGGGTCGCGTGGGTGAAACCCTGGGAGAAGGGATTCTTGATCGGCGTGATTTGGGACCAGATCCTGACGAAAGAGATGAACCCTCGCTTGTACTCCTTGTTGGACGTGATGTTGAAAGAATCCGCCTAACCTCCGACCGCCAGCTTCTGCTTCACGCCTTCCAGTTCGTGTGAGAGAGCCTCCCACCGCCCGGTCAGCCGTTCCAGGTCCTTCTTCCAGCGTGCCTGTTCCAGATGCAAGTCATGCCACCGTGCAAAATCCTGGTACAGCGCCGGATCCGCGAGCTCCTGATCCCGGTCACGGATGCGTGACTCCATCGAAGCGATCTCCGCCTCGACGCGGGCGACCTGCTTCTCCAGTCGGGCCTGTGTCTTCGACAGCTCTCGCCGACCCGTCCCGGAGCTTTCCTGAGGGCGCTGGGAGCTGAGGGGCGGTGGGGGCATGCCGGCATGCGCAGCCGGTCTGGCCAGGCCCTTCCCCTGCCGCTGCCCTCGAGGAGTCAGGTCTGCGGTCGATTCCTTGATGGATTCCAGCTCCTGAGCGCGCTTCCAGAGGTAGTACTCATAGTCGCCGAAATAATCGCGGGCTTTCCCGTCCTCGATCTCCACGACGCGGGTGGCCACGCGGCTCAGGAACGTCGGGTCATGAGAAATGAAGACGATCGTGCCCGGGAACCCGGTCAGCGCGTCAGTCAGGACGTCGACGGACGCGGGGTCCAGGTGGTTGGTCGGCTCGTCCAGCAGCAGGGTGTTCGCCGGCTCTACCAGCATCCGCGCGAGCGCCACGCGGTTGCGCTCGCCGCCGCTGAGCGCCTTGATCGGCTTCTTCTGATCCGGACCGGAAAACAGAAATGCGCCGGCAATCCCGCGCAGGAAATTCATCTCCGCCTGGTTGGACATCTCGGCGAGGGAACCCAGGATGGTGTGCTCCTGGTTCAGGGCTTCCGCCTGGTGCTGGGCAAAATAGTGGAGGGTGACGCCGTGCCCGACGGTCCGGGTGCCCTGCTCGAACGGCAGCACCCCGGCCAGCATCTTGAGCAGGGTGCTCTTCCCGGCTCCGTTCTCACCCACCAGGGCTACCCGCTGGCCGCGCTCCACGGTGAAGTCGAGCGAGGTGTAGACCACGGTGGCCCCGTAGCTCTTGGCGATCCCGCGCAGCTCCAGGACCTGCCGGCCGCTCGCGGGCGGAACCGGGAACGTGAACCGCACCCGCTTGGCATCCCGTTTCAACTCGATCCGTTTGATCTTCTCGAGCTGTTTGATCCGGGACTGGACCTGGCTGGCCTTGTTCGCCTGGTACCGGAAGCGGTCCACGAACTTCTGCACCCGGGCGATTTCCTTCGTTTGGCGAGTGGCGGCCGCCTGCTGCTGCGCGTCGCACGCCGCGCGCCATTCCAAAAACTTGCTGTAGTTGCCCCGGCACTCCCGGATGGCGTGGTGGTGGATCTCCCAAATATGCGTCACCACACGGTCCAGAAAGGCGGTATCGTGGCTGATCACCAGGATGGTCATGTGCGACTTCAGTAAAAACTGCTCGAACCAGGCCTGGGTGGGCTTGTCCAGGTGGTTCGTCGGCTCGTCGAGCAGGAGGACATCGGGATGCGACAGGAGCAGGTGCGCCAATGCGACCCGCATGCGATACCCGCCGGAGAGGGTCTCCACCGGTCGGCCGAAGTCCTGGTCCGTAAACCCGAGTCCGGACAGGACGCGCTTGGCCTCGTGTTCCGGGTACAGGTCCCGGTGCGCCGCGTCCAGAACGGTCCTGCCGGAGAGGGGTTCCAGCTCCTGGGGCAGATAGCCGACCCGCAAGCGGGGGCGCTTCCTGATCGTGCCCTGGTCGGGCGACTCCTCGCCCAGAATCATGCGCAGTAAGGTCGTCTTGCCCGCGCCGTTCGGGCCCACCAGCCCGACCCGCGTGCCCGGACGCAGGTGGGCCGAGGCCTCCTTCAGAAGGATGCGGGCGGCAAACTGCTTGCTGACGGATTCAATCTGGAGCATAGCAACCTAGGCTATGGGCGCGAGGCTATAGGCTATGGGCGAGGAAACTGGCTAGGGGCTTTGAGCTGGGGCGACGAAGCGACAGGTCTGTCTTCCCTATAGCCAATCGCCTCGCGCCTCTCGCCTGCCGGGAGGTTGGTGTGAAGAATCTCAGCCTCCTGGTGGCAAAGTAACTATCCGCCGCGAGTTGATCGAACGCGGCGGCTCAAGCGAAGCTTGGTATGGTGGAGCTGGCCGGGATTGAACCGGCGACCTCGTGAATGCCATTCACGCGCGCTCCCAACTGCGCCACAGCCCCACGTCAACCGCAGTGATGAGTGATGAGGGATGAGTACTGAGTTGGCGTAACGAAGTCGTTGGGTCGCCAAAAACTTTTTGCATGCTAACATGCGGTCCCTGGGCAGTCAAGGATCGGCGGAAAGGCGAGAGGCTAGAGGCGATGGGCAATAGGGGTGCGAATGGGGTCGGGTTGTGATCTGCACCTATTGCCTATAGCCTGGTGCCCATTGCCTGCGCGGCGGCTCCCGCCGCCGCGTCGCTTGACAAAGAGGGGGGTGCATCCTAGGATGAAGCGCACGCGGCTCTGATCTCAAGCGGT
>JBOHOM010000234.1:0-8993 GCA_050731075.1 Nitrospiraceae bacterium | reverse complement strand
CTCCGAGGCTGGGATGGGAGGGATGAGCCTCGAAGTTCCACGCCAGTAGGCTCGTCGGTGGGGATGGTTGAAGCGACATTGCGGGCGAGGCGCGCTGATGTGCGTAGCGGAAGACTGAGCGAGGCCCGACCGCGCGTGGCTGTGGAAGCAGACAGGCGCGGATCGGAGGACCCCCGAATTCTGATGCGGGGGATGGGGGGAGCCGCAGCCAGTCTTCCGGTAGCTACAGCAGCTACGCGAGCACGCACCGGAGCGCCAACCACCACACCGACGAGGCTACTTCTTTTGCGGCTCCAGCACCTTCTCGCCCTTGCGGAACACCGCATAGATGGCCTGCGAGGGACAGGCGTCGAGGCAGAGGCGGCAGGATTCCAAACAGCGCGACGCGTCAAACTTGTAGGGCGGGGTCGAGAGCCACGCGCCGGTCGGGCAGACCGGAATGCATACCGCATTGTGCGTGCAACGGTCGGGATGGCGGACCAGGTACTCGCGCTTCACCATCATGGGCTGGACTCCTTCAAACAACGCTTTCGAAAACATCTCCAGCATGTTCACGGCGGACCCACCTTCATTTCCACCCGTCCACCAGCCGGCGCAATCGGTCCTTCAGCTCGGGAATCTGTTCCAGGTTATTCTGAATGGCGCCGAGGATTTTCTCGAGACGCGCGGCGCGCAACGCCTCCTTGTCCTGGCGGACTAATCGGTCATACGTGGCGTACGCCTCCCGGTGCTTGGGTTCCAGCTCGCGCCGCGCTGCCGCGAGCCCTTCCCCGAGCTCCCAGGGCTCCGGCGCCAGGGCGGGAGCCACCGCGAACGAGCCGTCCGAGAAAACCAGCACCGCGGCGCCGGCTTTCGCCGGCAGCGGGGCGACAGCCTCGACGGTTTTCCCTTGGGTCTCGTTCCAGGACAGCGTCAGCCCGGGAAATTTCTTCATGTACGCCACCTTCTCCTGGTTGGCTTTCCACTTTTCCTCCACCGGCATAATCCACCTCTACGAGGTGGAGGCTAAGGTCGAGGTCGAGGTTGAGAGCAGCGCGGACCGCCAAATGCGCTTCAATCTGAACCTTAACCTCAGCCTTAACCTCAACCTTTCTTCTGTAGCTCGTGGCCCGGCATCAACAGCCGCTCCACAATTTCGCCCTTCATGATATGGCGCTCCATGATCTCGGTCACGTCGCCCTCCGAACCGACCCAGTACCAGACTCCCTCCGGGTAAATCACGACACTGGGTCCGTACTCACAATGATCCAGGCACCCGGACTTATTCGCGCGGACGGTCCCCTTCAATCCCAACCGTTCCACCTCTTTCTTAAAGAAGGCTTGCAGGCGCTCGGATCCCTTATCCGCGCAGCAGCCCCGCGGATCGCTCTTCGGCCGCTGGTTCTGGCAGACGAAAATGTGGTGCTTAAATGTTGTCACCGGTTGGGTCTTCGGCGGGTTACCCGGGGACAGACGGGGAGGCCGGCTGCGCCTGTAATCGATGGATGAGGGCCTTGACGTCCTCGGGGTCGAGCAGAAGGGATCCGGCCACGCGTCCGTCAAGAATCGCCGAAATCTCACAAAGACGCAAGTGCGCCCGCTGCAATTGATCGGTGCCTGCAAGTTGGGACGGTTGGCCCGCGCTCAGTTTATCGAGCTCCGCGCGGATATCCCGGAAATCGCGCTGAAGATTTTTGTGCATGGAACAGGGCTCCCAGTACCATTTGGGACTCTGATCCGATGCCGGCGACAGCCGGTCGTACGCCCGACCGAAGAAATCTTTCCCCAGCGACAGCTTCAGCAGCGGCCCCTGCTCCAGTCCGCACGCGTCGCATCGTCCAGGGGACAATTCGGGTTTGGTCTCCGTGAGCATGACTCCTGCCTCTTGCAGAAGCGGCCCAATCTTACACCATGGGTCTGCGGCTGTCCACCGCAGCGTGGATCGAGTGCGGGAGGGCGCGGGAGGGCGCGGGAGGGCGCGGGAGGATTCGGAAGGAAGTCTACGTTCTCAGGGAGAGTCGGGGTATAATCAACCCGGACGTCGCAGGCCAGACGCGTGCGTCTAGTCCGAGGGAGGAGCCATGCTCATCGGCGTGCCGAAAGAGGTCAAAGACCACGAGTTTCGCGTGAGCCTGACGCCGGATGGCGTCCAGGCATTGTGCGCGGCCGGCCATGCCGTGTGGGTTGAACCCACCGCGGGGGAGGGGAGCGGCTTTTCGGATGAGGATTACCGAAAGGCGGGTGCCCATCTGGCAGCCTCGAAGGCGCTTCTGTTCCAGGAAGCCGAGCTGATCGTCAAGGTGAAAGAGCCGCTGCTTTCCGAATGCCCCTTGTTCCGCCCGAAGCAGGTGTTGTTTTCGTATCTCCATCTTGCCGCCTTGCCGGAGATCACCCGGGCGCTGCTGGATCGGCGGGTGACGTCCATCGCATACGAGACGACCGAGGGAGAGGGCCGGAGCCTCCCGATGCTCTGGCCCATGAGCGAGATCGCCGGCCGCATGTCGGTGCAGGTGGGGGCGAGGTATCTGGAGCGGTCGCAGGGAGGCCGCGGCGTGTTGCTCGGCGGGGTGCCGGGCGTGGCCCCGGCCAATGTGGTGATCCTGGGCGCGGGTGTGGTCGGCAGCGCCGCCACCAAGATCGCGGTGGGGATGGGCGCGAAGGTCACGGTGTTCAACCAGGATCTGGAACGTTTGCGGCATCTGGATGCGCTGTATCAGAGTCGCGTGGTGACGCTGGCCTCGACCCAGCCGTTGATCAACCGGGCGGTCGAGGAGGCCGACTTGGTGATCGGGGCCGTGATGGTGCGCGGCGCCAGGACGCCCCGCCTGGTCTCCCGTTCCATCGTGTCCAGAATGAAGCCGGGCGCGGTCATCGTGGATGTGTCCGTGGATCAGGGGGGGTGCGTTGAGACGTCCCGTCCGACCAGCCATTCTGACCCCATCTATCAGGTGGACGGCGTGCTGCATTATTGCGTCCCCAACATGCCTGGGATCGTGCCGCGAACAGCCACTTTAGCCTTGACCAACGCGACGCTTCCTTTTATAGTCCGAATAGCCTCGGCCGGCGTGGAACAGGCGTTCCGGTCCGATCCGGGTCTTGCTCAGGGCGTCAATCTGACAGACGGACGAGTGACGTGCAAGGGCGTGGCCGAGGCGCACGGCATGCGATTCGAGCCACTGAGGTGAACAGCAGGAGGCTTGTGCGAAGGATCGGGGCGTAGCGCAGCCCGGTAGCGCACCGCGTTCGGGACGCGGGTGTCGGAGGTTCAAATCCTCTCGCCCCGACCACATTAAGCGTGCTCGTACCAACCGCCGCATGGCATCCGAATCATTGATCAGAGCGCGGGTCTGGGTCAGCGGACGCGTGCAGGGCGTGGCCTACCGGGCGTTTGCCCAGCAAGCGGCTGGGCGCAAGGGATTGTCCGGGGGGGTGCGGAACCTCGAGGACGGACGCGTCGAGGTCGATGTCGAGGGGGAAAGACGCGCGGTTGAAGCGTTTGTCGAATTGCTCAGGGCCGGGCCTCCGATGGCCCAGGTGGACGGCCTCCGGGTGGAGTGGGAAACGCCGACTGGCCGGCGGACCGATTTCCGCATTTGGTACTGACGCCTCCTCGTTGGAGTCAGGAGTGTCTGATGGGCCGTGATGACGATGATCTGGACCAGCCGACCGAAGCCGACGACGAGCGGGAGGATGAGGTCGCGCTGAAGGAGTCTTCCGAGCCGGAGGAGAGGCCCGAGAAGCACTCGGATCGGAAAGGGGAGCGGTCCGAAGGGCTCGATGCCGTGAAGAGCTACCTCAGAGATATCCGCCACTCCACCCTGTTGACGTTTGAGCAGGAGCAGGAACTTGGGAAGCGCACGAGCGCGGGGGACTTCAGCGCCCGCGAGCAGATGATCGAGTCAAACCTTCGTCTGGTCGTCAGCATCGGCAAGCGCTATATGAATCGGGGGCTGCCGTTCGCGGACATCGTCGAAGAAGGCAACCTTGGTCTGATTAAGGCCGTCGAAAAGTTCGACTATGCGCGCGGCTTCCGGTTCAGCACGTATGCCTCCTGGTGGATCCGCCAGTTCATCGAACGCGCCATCATCAATCAAGCCAAGCTCATTCGGCTGCCGGTTCACGTCGTGGAACGGCTCAACCGCTACCTCTCGGAAGTCGAACAGCTGGTCCAGGAGCTGGGGAGGGAGCCGAGGGCCGACGAGACCGCCGAGCGCATGCGGATTCCACAACAGGAAGTGATCAACCTGAAGCTCTTGATCCGAACCACGTACTCCCTGGATAGTCCGATTACCGAGGGGACGGACACGTTCCTGCGCGATGTGATCGAAGATCCGACGGCCGTCTCTCCCGCCACCAACGCCGAAGGGGTGCAGCGGCGTGAGGAAATCATGACCTGGATGCAGGATCTTCAAGAGAAGGAGAAGACGGTGATCGTGCTCAGGTTCGGACTGGGCGGGGACGAGGCCCAAACCTTGGAGGAGATCGGCCGCGATCTCGGGTTGACGCGCGAGCGCGTCCGGCAGATTGAAACCGCCGCCCTGCTGAAACTGCGGGCCATCATCGAGAAAAAGACTCTCACGCAGGAGGATCTCCTGTAGAGAGGGTCACACTCGATGGATTACAAAGGGCTCATCCGCGAGGTGCCTGATTTTCCGAAGCCAGGCATCCTTTTTTATGACATTACGACCCTGCTCAAGAACGCGGGCGCCTTCCGCGCCGTGATGGACGAGCTCACCCAACGGTACCGTGACAAACGGATCTCGAAGATTGTGGGCATTGAATCCAGGGGGTTTATCGTCGGCAGCCCGCTGGCCTACCGGCTGGGCGCGGGCTTCGTGCCGGTCAGGAAGCCCGGCAAGCTCCCGGCCGACAATTTCGAGGTCAAGTACAATCTGGAGTACGGCTCGACGTCGCTCGCGATCCACCGCGACGCGATCTCGATCGGCGAACGGATCCTGATCGCGGATGATCTCTTAGCCACCGGTGGAACGGCCGCCGCGACCGTTCACCTGGTCCGGCAGCTCGGCGGTGACATCGTCGGGCTTGTCTTTCTTGTCGAACTCACGGCCCTCAAAGGCCGCGACAAACTGGATGGCTGTGACGTGTATTCCATGATCAGCTATTCTTAGCCCGGATTATTCATGGACGCTTCTGCTGCAATCGCCCATTCGCTGCTGCGACCAGCCTGCCAGGAATCTATGCCTGCTGGAGGCAAAGTGCTCAT
The DNA here is from genome assembly GCA_050731075.1 of Nitrospiraceae bacterium. Classification (GTDB taxonomy): domain Bacteria; phylum Nitrospirota; class Nitrospiria; order Nitrospirales; family Nitrospiraceae; genus 40CM-3-62-11. Next base: position 3,790 of record JBOHOM010000234.1, on the reverse strand, counting down.
CCGCTGCGATTTGATCGAACGCAGCGGTTCAAGCGAAGCTTGGTATGGCGGGCGGGCTCGCCGCTCAGTCCCTCACCGTACTGGTTGCAGTACGCCTCGGTCCCGTCGCCCACTCGGCTCTGAAGCCTGCCTCGTGGACTCCTACGAAGGGGGCCAGCCCCCTTGTACGATCCCCACGAAGGGGGGCACACCCCCTTCGTGAACCCCCCGGCGGGGTGCCCCCGCCTCGCGGCGGAGCGCCGGGTACCCATTGCGCTTCTGTTGCAATGGGTGCAACGCGACGCGACTGGGCGATTTCCCTACGAACCGCCATAAATAATCCGGGCTTGTCCCTCCGATTGATTCCCTCCCGAACAAATGCCTCCCCACGACCGGACAACCGGTCAGGGGGGACTTGTCAAACCCGGCGACACCATGCTATGAATACCCGCCTTTTTGCGGTGATGACTGCTACCGATGGAGGGAGAGCGGAGGATGGCGAACAGAGAGAGGCTGAAGAAAAAGAAGACTGCAACGAGCGGCAGGGTCTCAACGAAGGCGGTGCCCAGGCATCAGCCCTCCACGCAGGGAACTGCGGCCGGTTCCGGGCGGACCGGTCGTCGCGAGGCCCTCTACCGTATGTTGAGCGCGAAACGTCAGGAGGTCATGAACCAGATCGGAGAGAGCATTGGGCAATCCCTGACGGCAGACCAGCAGCGTCGTCTGGAAGCGACGATGGACGTGGGTGACCAGGCGCTGATGGATGTGGATCGGGAACTCGGGATTTCACTCCTCGAGATGCGGAATCGGAAGCGGCAGCTGATCGACGAGACCCTCGCCAGACTGGGTGAGGGCACCTATGGCTTGTGCGCTGAGTGCGGGGTCGAGATCAGTGAGAAGCGGCTGGCGGTGGTCCCGTTCGCCAAGCTGTGCGTGGATTGTCAGTCACGCCAGGAACTGCTCGAGAAAATCGAGAAGGAAGAAGAACGCGATTAGCAGCCTGCACGTTCTGACCTTCGCCGCGTTGCCCACCCGCGCCCCCCACCTCGCGATCCCTCCCGATGTCTCCCTGGGCGGGGTCTTTCGGAAGCGAGGCGTGACCGTATGAAGGCCGTGGTCCTGGCCAGCGGCGGGCTCGATTCCACCGTCACGGCGGCCGTCGCGAAGCGGGATGGGTGCCGGATCCATCTGCTCACGATTTCCTACGGGCAACGCCACCGGGTCGAGGTGGAACGGGCGAGGCAGATCGCCATGGCTCTCGGAGCGGCAGGCCACCTCGTCCTCGAGGTGGATCTGAGGCCGATCGGAGGGTCGGCTCTGACGGCGGATCAGGCGGTGCCGAAGGACCGGTCTGCCGACGAGCGGCGGGAGGGCATCCCGTCCACCTACGTCCCGGCCCGCAACACCATTTTTCTTTCCCTTGCGCTGGCCTATGCCGAGACCTTGGAGGCGCCGCTGATTTATTTCGGAGCCAATGTGCTGGACTACTCGGGCTACCCGGATTGCCGACCTGACTACCTCCGCGCGTTCGAGGCGGTCGCTCGACTGGGCACCCGCGCGGGTGCCGTGGGGAAAGGCATCGAGATCCGCACGCCGCTGCTGCACCTGACCAAAGTCCAGATCATTCGGTTGGGCGCGTCGCTGGGCGTCCCCTTTCATCTGACCCATAGCTGTTACGATCCTGCCGCTGATGGCAAGGCGTGCGGTCGCTGCGACAGTTGTCGAACCCGGCGCGAAGGATTTCAGGCCGCGGGTCTGCCGGATCCCATCGCCTACGCGGAGGAGTGAACCGATCGTATGGCCGTCTCCCCGGAAGAGTTCTTCATGTATCTGACGATCGCCTTGATCGTCCTGATTCCCATTGCGGCGAGAGTCTACCGCTATATCACGGCCAGACAGGTCAAGCGGAAGCTGCGCGAGCAGTTCGGCCGGAAGGAAGAAGGGAAGATGACAGAGGCTCACGAGAAGAGGTGATCGCCATGCTGACCGTGCGCGGCGTGGACACCATGCGATGGATCAAGTGGGCGGGTCTGTGCGGTCTCCTGCCGGTCTGGGTAGCATGCGGACAGGGCGTGGCCACGCAGGCAGGCGCACCGGCGCCGGCAGAATTCCGGAGCGGCGAGGCCAAGTTCAATGCCAACTGCGCCCGTTGCCATGGCGAGCGCGCCGGCGGCACCGCGCAAGGTCCGCCGCTGGTGCATAAGGTCTATGAACCGAACCACCACGGGGACCAGGCGTTCCAGCGCGCGGCGGCCAACGGAGTGCGCGCGCACCATTGGAAATTCGGGGACATGCCAAGAATTGAGGGAGTGACCCCCGAAGAGGTCCAGCAGATCACTTCCTACGTTCGCTGGCTGCAGCGCCAGGCCGGTATCATGTAGCGCCGATGAGATCCTTTGAGGTTTCCTTTCCCGACGCCAGCGTCTCGGCAATCCCGCAATCATTCTAAGCAGTTACGACGACGGATTGACACCATGGACTTGTTCTTCATAAGCTGAAGAAAAGATCCGGTCTCATCTGCTGTGCGGCGTTCAACAAGAAGTTGCCATCTGACAAGCGCCGGGACGGCCCCGACAGGGGACGCCCCCAACCGGGAGGGGATCATGGCAAGCTCAGGAAGAGTCTTTGCAGCGATGTTGGGTACGCTGTGTCTGCTGCTAGCGAGCTCGGGGTGTGTGCTGGTGGCCATTGACGCCGGTCACGAAGGCGTGCTGGTCGCAAAACCCTTCTTCTTCGGCCACGGGGGGGTGGACCCGGTTCCGGCCACGACCGGTCGCGTTGCCGTGGCCCCGACCACCGAGGTGGTTGACGTGGATATCCGGCCGCTCCAGTACTCTGAGCATTTTGACATCATCTCGGCGGAGAACGCGCCGGTCTCCTTCGATGCGTTTCTGATCGCCAATGTGCTCGAGGGGCGTTCGCCCGAACTGATCGTCCGGTATGGGTTCAATTGGTACCTCAATAACGTCAAGGAGGCGTTCCGGACCTTCGTCCGCGAAGAGGTGCAGAAGTATCCGCTGTTTGAACTGACCACGAAGCCAGCCACCCGGGCTAGGCTGCAGGAGGCGGTCGAGCAGGAGGTCAGGACCAAACTGATTGAGAAGCAGGGCATCCCGGTCAGACTGAACCGGGTCGTGATCGGAAGCATTCTCCCGCCCAAAGGGGTGCTGGAGCAGACCGCCCAGACCATCATCCAGGAACAGCGGAAGATTACGATGATTGAGTTTCAAAAGGCGGAGGAGTCCCGCGAGAAGGCCGAGAAGCAGCGGGGCATGGCGGACCGGGCCTACCGGGAACATCTCGGACTGACCGCGCCCGAGTTTGTGGACCTCCGGCGGATCGAAGTCCAAAAAGAGATCGTCCAGCACGCGCCCTCGAACTTGACGATCATCATGGGGATGGAAAAACTGGGCATTAATCTGCCACCCATCAGCGCCACTGGGCAGTAAAGCCAATGGCCCAGACAGTTCCGCACGTTATCCTGGACAGGTTGGTTTAACTGGACGGGCTGCTTGATAGAGACGAGCCGGTGTGAACTGGGAGGCAAGGGGGCCGTGATGGGCCCCCTGTCCTCTTAGTAATGTTCAAGGACGGTTTGAAGCTGCTGCATCAGTTCCTTTAGGCGTCGCCTCGTGTCCTCTGTCTGGGCCTGAGGCTGAGCCTTGAGCCCGGCCTCCGGCTCGAGTCCACCAGCAATCCGTTCAGCCTCTAGTCGCGGAAGGATGTCACCGGGACGGAACTTGCGGCGTGCCTGCTCTCGTTCGATCTTATACTTGAGCAGCTCGTCCCGCGTTTCCCGCCAGTCCCTGTC
>JBOHOM010000233.1:0-7025 GCA_050731075.1 Nitrospiraceae bacterium | reverse complement strand
GCTCTACGGCGGCCCGAAGCTGGGCAAAACCTCTCTGCTGCTGCACGTGAAATGGCTCCTCGAGCAGCGTGGGGTCCCATCTTCCGATGGACTTACGGTGCAGTATGGAGACCTGGTGGAGGCCCAGGTCCGCGAGCGCTTCCTCGCCGGAGACCTGCAGCGGTCTTCCATCCTTCTGCTGGACAACTGCGATCATCTGCTTCAGCACGGGTTAACTACTGGGAAACCGTTGGCTCGGGGCAATGGAAACGGAGGCCCCCGCCAGACGATGGTCTGGGCCGGGGGACGCGCCTGGCGGGAGTATATTCGCAGCGGGCGTTCCGGTCTCACGCTTGCCCCGGTCCCGCTCGCAATCCTGTTGAATGGGGAAGCGCGCTCGCTGGTCAAGCCAGAACTGACGACGGACCAGGCTGACGCCATCCTGTCCTATGGCGGCACACATCCCTATGTCCTGAAGATGCTGCGGGCCCGGATGATCGCCGATCCAACGGCCGACCCCGCGCACCTGGTTAGCGCTGTCCAGGTTCGGCTTGCCCCGTTTTTTCTGGCCTGTCTTGAGGCGGTCCGAGAGCCGGTCGAGCGGACATTGCTGAACTATCTCATCCGTCACCAAGGGCCCATCAACCCCCGGCAAGCCGCGCAGGCGCTGGGCCTTCCCACGGTCAAGCCCGCTGCCGACACGCTGTGCTACTTGGGAGTGATCAGCCGGTGGAACCTGAACGAGGGGGCCATGCTGCACGCGAGCTGCCGCCTCTTCAACGACTGGTACGGCGCACACACGGGCCACCCAAGATAAGTCCGATTGCCCGGCTTCGTTCGCTGTTGACTCTCCACCGGCCAAGGGGTACACAAGAGCTCATCTGAAACAGGGATGACTGAGGCGCGCGTCATGAAAAGCTCGGACCTGACACGTCGGATGACTCGCCTCGCACAGATCGAACGAGAATTGGCCAGGGCGGAGGACGCGCAGCGAGAACGGAACGACGGGATGGTGAGGGTCTGTGCACGACGGGCGGTCGGGCTGGCCGCCGAGGCGTGGCTGGAACGCTTCCCCGGGAACAACTGGGGTGGCGACGCGCTGAATCACCTCCGCCGGATCTCGGCGGAGGAGTCCTTTCCTCAAGACATTCGCCGGGCTGCCGAACGGCTGATGACCAAGGTCACGCAGCGGGACACCGCTCCGTTCTCGACCGCTCCGATTGCCGACGCCAGGAGCATCATCGCCCACCTCGACTCCAGGACCTCCGGAGGGGGAACATGATTGCCGTCACCAGGGCCGCCATCCGGCAGTTGAAGAAATTAGTCACGGAGCATCCTGACGACCCCATCGTGCGCCTGACGCTCCACGATCTGGATGAACAACGTCTTGGTCTGGGAATCACCCTGGAAGCGATGCCTCAGCCTGATGATGAGATCCAGGACTGCGATGGGCTGACCGTCGCGGTCGAGGCCCGCAGCGCGGCTCGTATGGACGGGATCATGCTGGATTATCGGGAGCCGGAGGGATTCAAGTTTCTGCATCCGACGGATGCGGGCGAGGACCTGCTTCGACACATCAGCTTGAACTGAACCAGCAGGCCGGCAGCATGGCCCACCTGGCTCGTGTTCTCGCCCGCCCGGGTTCGACTATTCGCCGCCGCCCGCCTCTCCCCCTTCACCGGGCAGTCCGGCCAGGTCGCGCAAAGTCGGAACCAGGTCGGAATAGTATCGCAGGATGTCCGCGACCGACAGGACCCCGATAATGGTCTCGTCTTGAGTGACCGCCAGGTGGCGGATGGCTTTTTCCTTCATCAGTGAGACGGCCGCCGGGAGCGGCTCGCTGTCTTCGATGCTGATGACCGGCTTGTTCATGCAGGCCTTGACCGTCGTGGCGGTCGGATCGAGCCCTCGTGCCACGCCTTTCCGGCTGAGATCCGTATCGGTGATGATCCCGACATAACGGAGGCCGTCATCCACCAGCAGGGAGCCGACCCTCCATTTCTGCAGCAGCCGGCCCGCCTCTTTCAGGGAAGCGCCCAGATGGACGCTCCGGATGTCGTCCGACATGTAATCGGCCACTCGTGCGTCGGTCGGGGTTTTGGAGTTCTGGATGGCTTCGAGTTTGGAAATGCAGCTCTCCAGGATGCGCTTGCGCTGGTGCAGGCTCTCGCGGTCAACGTTCCGGGCCCCGCTCTCCTGGGCTTCTTCCGGCAGATTCACCAGGCTCGCCGCCTCGCCGAGCTTCGCATACTGATACGCCTCCAACAATTCGGACGTTTCTCCGAAAACTCGGCCGATCAACCGTTCCGTGGCCGCATCAAACTCCTCGAGTGAGAGCGCGGTCTTCCGCCTGGAGAGAAACGACTGAAACTGGACAAGCTGCTGCCTCAGCCGCTCGATGTCACGATTCAAGAACAGTCCTCGGGTCAGGCGCGTATTCGATCGGTTCCGCATGGGGCTCCCTGTGCTAGAGGTGGGGAAAGAACAATACCCCACTTGGCTCGCGCAAGACAAGGGGGGGTGATGCAGGCGGTCGCAGCGCGGTCTGGGAGCCTAACCGGCAGCCGCGAGGGGAGCCCGAGACCGAGTCTGTTCAGGGCGCCGACTTGCTCTTGAGCAGTGGACAGAGTTGGCAGGAGGTGTCCAGTTTCCTCGCCTTCTCATACTCACGAACGAATTCTCTGGCCCTGGCCACCTGCTGTGGCGTCATCCTCTCGTCGAGGACAGCTTTGGCATCCATCGCGTGCCCGTTCCCCTGGGCGGCAGAGAGGCTGGTCCAGAAGTATGCTATGGCGTAGTCCTGCTGCACACCCTGACCATTGGCGTACATCAGCCCGAGGTTGTACTGGGCTCTGGGCTCTCCTTGCTCCGCGGCCTTCTGGTACCACTGCAGCGCTTTTTCGTTACTCTGCGGCACGCCCCGACCTGTGTCATACAGCAAGCCGAGGTCATACTGGGCTCTCGCATCGCCCTCCTCGGCTAAGTACTGTAATTCCTGGGCGGCCTTCGCGTAATCGCCACGGAGGTAGGCCTTGTCCGCCCGGCGGGCCTCACAGGAGATGGTGGTGAGACACAGAACGAGCGCCCAAAGAGCGACGAGCCGGCATGATGTGAGCAGATCAATCTTCATGAGTGCGGAGCGAAGAACTTCAGGGTGGCTAGATTCTCATCTGGTCATCCTGCTTGTCAACCATGAGCGGGTCCCGGCCCGGATTAGCGGAGCTGCGTGATGGCCACGACGGCCTGGGGGTTCTCGAGGCTGGAGAGATCGCCGGGGTCCTGACCAACGAAGGCTGCCCGGATCACCCGCCGAAGGATCTTGGCGTTCCGGGTCTTGGGGAGCTCGGGCACCACGTGGACGGCTGCCGGCCGGAGCGGCTTCCCGAGTTGCTCAACCACCAGGCCAGCCAGCTCGCCGGACAACGCCTCACTCGGCGTCCACCCGTGACGGAGGACCACGAAGCAGACCAGTGCTTCTCCTTTCACTGGATGGGGCACGCCGATCGCGGCGGCCTCGCTCACCGCCGGATGGGCGGTCAGGATCGCTTCGACTTCGGCCGGCCCGAGGCGCTTACCGGCCACCTTGATCGTGTCATCCGAGCGGCCCAGGATGTACCAGAATCCGTCTCCATCCGTCGCCGCCCAGTCGCCATGGACCCAGACCTGTGGCCAGCGGGACCAGTAGGTCTCCAGATAGCGTTGCGGGTCCCTCCAGAATCCGTGCGTCATCCCCGGCCAGGGTTTCGTGACCACGAGCTCCCCCACTTTTCCACGCACCGGTCGCCCTTCGGCGTCATAAATCTCGGCGGCCATCCCGAGGCAGGGGCCGGTAAACGCACAGGGCTTACAGGGGTGCAGGACCGTGCCCCCCACAATCCCACCTGAAACCTCGGTGCCTCCGGAGTAATTGATAATCGGGCAGCGCCCTTGGCCCACATGCTGGAAGTACCAGAGATACGCATCCGGGGTCCAGGGCTCACCGGTTGAGCCGAGCACGCGCAGGGAGCTGAGATCATGCTGATGCACCGGCGCGTCGCCATGCCGCATGAGGGCTCGGATCGCGGTCGGGGACAGTCCCAGGATGGTCACGCGGTGGCGTGCCACAACCTCCCAGAGCCGTCCCGGGTGCGGCCAATCCGGCACGCCCTCGTAGAGCAGGCACGTCGCTCCCAACGTGAAGGCTCCCATGATCTCCCACGGCCCCATCATCCAACCCATATCGGTAAACCAGAAGAGCGTGTCATCGGGCTGAAGATCGAAATGAAACGCCAGGTCTTGCGCCGCCTTGATGGGAAAGCCGCTGTGCACGTGCACGGTCCCCTTGGGACGCCCGGTGGTGCCCGACGTGTAGATGATCATGAAGGGCTCGTCGGCTCCCATCACCTCCGTCCGTACCTCCGTCGGTGCTCCCTCAGCCTCGCCCGGCATCACGTCATGCCACCACACATCGCGGCCCTCATGCCAGGAGACGGGGCAGCCGGCCCGCCGCACGACCAGCAGATGTTTGATCGTCGGGCAACGCGCCGCTGCCTCATCCGCGACTTGCTTCATCTTCACCAACCCGCCGCGTCGGGTGAAGCCGTCGGCTGTCACCAGCAGTGTCGCCTCACTGTCCTGCACCCGCGTGGCCACCGCCTCCGCCCCAAAGCCCGAGAAAATCGGCGTGTAGATCGCTCCGAGCTTGGAGCAGGCCAGCGTGATGATGGCGACCTCGGGAAGCATGGGGAGGAAGACTGCCACCCGGTCTCCCCGCCGCACCCCCAGTCGCCCGAGGACGGCCGCGGCACGGCAGACCTCGGTAGCCAGTTGCCGGTAGGTGAGGGACCGCTGGGCGCCGTCGTCGCCTTCCCCGCGGATCGCCAGGCGAGCAGCCCGCGGGCCGGTGCGGTACTTGTCGACGCAGTTGTGCACCAGACTCAGACGGCCACCCACGAACCATTGAGGCCACTGAATCCCTTTGCTCAGGTCCAGCATCCGCATGTACGGGGACGCCCACTCGATCCCCATCTCGTCGAGCGCCGACGTCCAGAACCACTCCACCTCACCGATCGAGCGGTCGTAGAGCGCGGGATAGTCGGCGATCCGATGCCGCTGCATGAAGCGATGCAGCCGGCTCCGCTGCACATAGTCCGGCGTGGGATGCCAGAGAATCTCAGGTCCGTTGGTCGATGGGGACATAGGCTTGCGGCGGGGGCCCGGTATACAGCGAACGGGGGCGGATCAGCCGGTTGTGGTCCTGCTGCTCGATCACATGGGCGCACCAGCCCGTGATACGCGCGCAGACGAACAGGGGCGTGTAGAGGTCTTGGGGAATGCCCATCAGGAGATACGCGACGGCTGTGTAGAAGTCCAGGTTGGGATACAGGCCTTTCTCCTGCTGCATCACCCGATCCACGATGGTCGCCATCTCGTACCAACGGGTGTCCCTGCAAGTACGGCTCAGGACCTCCGCGTGGCGCTGAATGATCCGGGAGCGGGCATCCCCTTTCCTGAGCACCCGATGCCCGAACCCCATCACCCGGCGTTTCGACGCCAGCGCCTCCCTCACCCACTGTTCGGCCCGGTCCCGGCTCTTGATCTCCAGCAGCATGGCCGCCACGGCTTCATTGGCCCCTCCATGGAGCGGGCCCTTGAGCGCGGCGATGCCGGCCGTGATCGCGGCATGGAGGTCGGTGAGCGTCGAAGCGGCGACCCGTGCGGCAAAGGTCGACGCGTTGAACTCGTGCTCGGCGTAGAGGATGAGCGAGACGTCCAGCGCGCGGGCCATGGCCCTGGCCGTCTCATCTCCCTGTCGGTCCGTGAGCAGATAGAGTAAGTTCTCGCCGAGACTGAGGGTCCCGCTCGGTTGGACCTGCCGCTTGGCATGGGCGAGGCGGTACGACGTCGCGATCATGACGGGGATCTGGGCCAGCAGACGGATGGCCTTGCGCACATTGGCCGCCTGCGAACTGATGCTGGCGTCCGGGTCGGTCATGCCCAGCAGCGACACGCCGGTCCGCAGAATGTCCATGGGGTGGGCATCGCGTGGCACCACGCCGAGAAAGGCTTCCACCGGCCCGGGTAGGACCCATTGCGCGCGCAATAGTGCTGCGAAGTCATCCAACTCCTAGCGCGTCGGCAGCTTGCCGAGCAGCAGGAGGTAGGCGACTTCTTCAAACGTCGCCTGTTCCGCCAGGTCACCAACGGCGTAGCCTCGATACCGCAGGCCGGACTCGCCCTCGTCGATCTGGCAGAGAGCCGTCTCCCCCGCGATCACTCCCTCCAGTCCCGGGCTGTAGGCGGCTCCCGCTCCCTGAGCCTCCCCCGGAGTACCTGTTGCTCGTTCAGTCTTGTTCTTCCCGCCCATAGCGCTCATGGAGGTCCCTGTCCCGTTTCTCGTACTCCGAGTATCGCAGCAGGTCGTAGAGCTGTTGCCTGGTGTGCATCCTGTTCAACAATCCCTGTTGAGTCCCGAGGGCCTTCAATTCAGCCAGCATGGTCTCGATCGCCTTGGTCGCCATACGGAGGGCCGTGACCGGGAACAGGACGAGGCGATACCCCAGGTCCTCGAACTCCCTGACGGTCAGGTAGGGGGTCTTGCCGAATTCGGTCATGTTGGCCACGAGCGGCACCTTGACGCCTTCCTTCGAGAGCCCCTGCGCGAAGGCCCGGAACTCCTCAGCCGACTCCAAAGCCTCGGGGAACAACGCGTCGGCACCCGCGCGCACATACTCCCGCGCCCGCCGGACGGATGCATCCAGGCCTTCCACGGCCCGCGCGTCGGTTCGGGCGACAATGACAAAATCCGGGTCCCGGCGCGCCTCCACCGCGGCCCCGATCTTCCGGGCCATCTCGGAGGTGGATACCAGGCGCTTTCCCGGAAGATGCCCGCACTTCTTGGGGTTCTCCTGATCCTCTAATTGGATCGCGGCCAGCCCCCGTTGCTCGAACTCCCTGACCGCCCGCATGACGGCGAGGGGCGGACCATAGCCGGTGTCCGCATCGACGATCGCCGGGATTGAGACCGCGTTCGCAATCGTCCCGGCATCGGCTGCCACCTCCGTCAT
>JBOHOM010000232.1:0-2691 GCA_050731075.1 Nitrospiraceae bacterium | reverse complement strand
CGCCGTCACGCTATTTCCTGAAGAGATACCAATAGTCCAACCCTTGCATGTCCATGAGATAATGGTCGACCAGATGAAAATAAGCTACCGCGATGAGCAGCGAGATGGTCACCGCGACGTAGACGTTGTTCAACAGTGCTTTCTGCTTGAATGAAACCCCAACTAACAGGACCACCCCCAGCACCAGAACGGCGGTCCAAAAAAGTGGGTCCGTGATAATTTCCATGTTTCCGCTCCCCCGTTAGCCGTGCAAGGACGCCGCCCTCGGGCGCGTCCCTAAGCGAGGTCCTCTGCGCGACAGAATGCTTCCGTCAGCACGGGCAGTTTATCCCCGCGAACCAATAGAAGAACCACAGCCCCAAGGCAGCCGTGAGATAAAAAATTGCCTTTCCGAGTTTGATCGTGAAGTCCTCCTGAGCTCGCTCCATCCGCATATCTCCTTATGCCGGGATAAATAGGGCGAACAGCCCTGCCTTGACCACTTCTTGACAGGTCTGTAAGTCTGTGTTACTGCTCTGTTCGTTTTTTCTGAAAGGATGAGGGCGCACGATGCGTAAGAATTCAAAATTGTTCGATATTATAGTTTTGGCCGGATTGGTTGTCAACATAATTTTGGCCGTGTTTCTGATTCTCTATTATTTTGATTTTCTGTGATTTTCCAGCCGCTTCCGTTCACGCCCTGCCCCCCTTTCCCTCCCCCGAAACTGCACACCGGAACCCGATGGTCTCATCACGAAAATCGGGGACCATGCGGCTTCGGCTGGTGATCCGCACATCGGAGCCGGTGCTGGTATACCCGCCCCCTCGCAGCACTTTATAGACCCCGTCATCGGGGCCCCTGGGGTTTCTTGCCGCAGGGTCGCGGTAGGCGTCTTCCGCGTACCAGTCCGCCACCCATTCCATCACGTTGCCGGCTCCATCCGCAATCCCGAACTGGCTCACGTCCCGCTTGAACGATCCGACCGGTGCGGTCACCTCGAAGCCGTCCCTGGTTGAGCCCCAGTTGGCGGCCAGGAAGTCTCTGGTGTTTCCCCAGGGCCAGAGCCGGCCGTCGACACCGCGGACGGCCTTCTCCCACTCCGCTTCGGTCGGGAGACGCTTGCCCTTCCAGCTGCAATAGGCCTCGGCATCGTTCCACGAGACATACGCCACGGGCTGATTCACCCCGCGCATGCGCGACAGGTTTTTCGCGTACCGCGAAGGCGGCGCGGCCTTCCGGTGCCCGGTGGCGGCCACGAACGCCTGGTACTGATGGTTGGTCACCTCAAATCGGTCGATCGCAAAGGCGTCCAGGTAGATGGGACGCTCCGGCTGCTCGTCATAGCCACCGGCCTTTGTGCCTCGGATGAAGGAGCCCGCCGGGATCGTGACCATCTCGTCCTGAATCGGCTCCTCACGGGAAGAGGCCTCGTCTGACGAGGCGACGGGTGAGCGCTCCCCGTCTGATGACTGATTCGGCTCTTCCGGCGGCCGCCAAGTGCCTTTGAGAATCCCCATCACCGGCAGGCCCGTCAGGAAGAGCACCGTCACAAGGAGCGCAATTTTGAATTTCGTTTCAAGCACGGCTGACTCATCAGGTCCGAGATAATCTAGTTTCTGGCCGGCCGGGGTTGGGCACGCGGCTCCTCCGCATCCTTGGCGCACCGGAGGCCGATGGTACTGTCGGTCCGCCACATCTTCGCCTGAAATCGTTTCGGGAGCCGTGCGTTCTGCTGGGTTTCACGCCACGAGCCTCCCCGAATAACCTTGTGCTCTCCCTCCTCGGGTCCCGGCGGGTCACGGTAGGGAGATTTGCGATAGTACTGCTCGTCGTACGTATCCGCCACCCATTCGGCCACGTTGCCGGTCATGTCGTAGAGCCCGAACGGGCTTCTCCCCGACTCGAATGAGCCCGGCGGCGCCAGGTACCGAAACCCGTCCTCATCGCCATCCACGTTCGCACGACCGGCCTCGAACTCCTCGCCCCAGGGGTACCGCCGCTTGCCCTCTCCACGGCCCGCTTTCTCCCATTCCGCCTCCGTGGGCAAACGCTTGCCGGCCCATTTACAGTACGCCACCGCATCCGACCATGACATCCCCATCGCCGGCAGGGTAGGTTTCTGAATCTTGGAGATGTCATCTTCGAACACCGGGACAAAGGGCTTGCCTCGTTTCGTCATCCGGACGAAACGATCATACTCCGCCTGAGTCACCTCTTTCTTGTCCATGTAGTACGTGCCGAGATACACCTGATGATCGGGAGCTTCGTCAGGATCGCCCTCCTTGCTCCCCATGGTGAACGGCCCTTCCGGGATCTGGACCATCTCACGCCCGTCATCCCCGACCATGGTCTTGTAGAGCGAATAGTCGTCAAGCGGAGCAACCGTCGCAACGGGGCGGCTCTCGGACTGAAGAGAAGCCACCAGCTCGCGCTGCTGTTTGGCCTTGTGGGACTCATACACCAGCCCCACGATCATGAGGATGAACGACCCGAACACGAAGGCGATGGCCGCGATCAAGACACCCTTATTTTCCATAGTCCCCTCAGCCCGCTTTATTACCGTCATGAATAAGGCGGGCTAGCCGTCATTCCTGCCGTGACGGTCGCGGGTCCTCCGGGGCAGCGGATCGCTTGCGGTCCGCCCGCATGTCCAAGAGCATGGAGAGATTGATTCCCAGAAATCCGCCCATCGCGGCGCCGGCCCCGGCGCC